>CACZNC010000049.1 GCA_902782445.1 uncultured Ruminococcus sp. | reverse complement strand
TCCGGGCCTCCTTTCCCAGACTAAATTCTACCCCTTTTTCCTTCCCACGGTAAATTCCACCTCAAATTCCACTGTGGAATTTACTTTGGGAATTCACTATGGGTGAAAAAGTTTCAGGTTTTTTCGAAAAGCCCTTGACATCGGACCGGGAATCTGTTATAATATCCCCCGGTCGGCAGGCGAACGGTCCGTTCTCCTCGATCCAATACCGGTATTGTGTAAAGGTAGCACAGCAGACTCTGACTCTGTATGTCGGGGTTCGAATCCCTGTACCGGTGTGAGGCAGATTCGAAAGATCTGCCTTTTTTGATTCTTTCGGATGATTCGGGAAAGGAGAGGTCTCATGGCGGGACTGTACGAAGAACTGCTCGCGCTGTCCGAGAACGGCCGGATCCCCTTCCACATGCCGGGACACGCGCGCCGGGACGATTTCGAAGGGCTCGGTTCCGCGGCCCGGATCGACTTCACAGAGATCGACGGTCTCGACAATCTGCACGCGCCGGAGGGCATTCTCCGGGATGCGATGGAGAGAGCGGCAAAGGTCTGGGGAGCGGATCGGGCCTTCTTCCTCGTGGGGGGATCCACCGTCGGGATGCTGGCCGCCGTCCGCGCGCTCTGCAAAGGGGGACGTCCTCTGCTCCTCGCCCGGAACGCCCACCGGTCCGCCTATCACGCCGCCCTGCTGGCCCGGGCTCCTCTCTTCACGCTCCCTGCCCCCCTCCATCCCCTGGGATTCGCTCTCGACGTGAGCCCGGAATCCGTCCGCGCCGCTCTGGACGAGCACCCGGAGATCCGGGCCGTCGCCGTCATCTCCCCGACTTACGACGGGATCGTGAGCGACATCGCGTCCATCGCCGCCGTCTGCCATGAGCGCGGGATCCCCCTGCTCGTCGACGCCGCCCACGGAGCCCACCTCGGATTCCTCGATCCCGGGATTCCCTCCCCCGTTTCCTGCGGAGCGGACGTGACCGTCATGAGCCTGCACAAGACCCTCCCCGCCCTCACCGGGACCGCGCTCCTCTCTGTCCGGGGATCCCTCGCCGACACGGAGGAGATCGCGGCGGCTCTGCAGATCTTCGAGACTTCGAGCCCCTCCTATCCCCTCATGGCCTCGGCGGACTCCTGTGCCGGACGGATGGGGGACGCCGGTCTGTTTGCCCACTGGCGCGGCGTCGTCGGGCGGATCCGGCAGAACGCGGGGGATCTCCTCCTCCGTCCCCGGACCGCGGGCGGTGACAGGGAAGGCCCCGCCGTTTTCGGATTCGACGAGAGCAAGCTCCTGCTCCGCTGTCCTCCCATGACGGGGGGCGAACTGGCGGCCTTTCTGCGCTCCCGGAACATCGAGCCCGAGATGATCGCGCCGGATTACGTCCTGCTCATGACCACCGCGGGAACGACGGACGAACACGCTTCCGCCCTGATCCGCGCTCTCTCGGAACTCCCGCGGCCGGACTCCCGATCGGAGGGCCCCGCTTTCCGTGTTCCCACGCCGGGGGAAAAGGTCACGGAGATGTGGACGGCGGCGGAGGGAGAGTCCCTCTCCGTCCCGCTGGAAGACGCTGTGGGACGGATCGGAGCGGAATTCCTCGTCCCCTACCCCCCGGGGATCCCCCTGCTCGTCCCGGGCGAGAGGATCGGCGGGGATCTCCCCGAGGCAGTACGGCGGCTCTCCGAATCCGGATGCGCGGTCCACGTCTCCCGGGGGCTCTTCGGCGGCTCCCTGCGGGTCGTGAAGGAGGCGGAATGAAGAACTTCGAGACCTTCCGCGACTATCCGAAGCGCAGTCAGAAGATGTCCCGGGAAGCCTACCGGAAAGCGCTCTTCCTCGAAATGACGCGGCAGGCGGTGCTGGAGGACTTCCCGCGGAAAAAGCCCTGCCGTTCGGAGGACGAGGCCGCGGTGTTCGCCATGTGGATCCTGCTCAACCCCTTCGGGATCGAGGGACGGGAGAGCGTGGAGATCCCCTACTATGCGCCGGAGGAGAAAAAGCTCCCCTTCTTCCGGAAGAGACTCCGCCGGGTCCGCACCCTGATCGCCCATTCCCACCCGGACGAGCCCCTCATCCCCTCGCCGGACGATCTTCTGCTCTTCGAAAAGCTGGATCTCGAACGGGGCGCGTGCAGCTTCTACATCGCCGACGGATTCGAGATCAGAAAGATCCGCTGAACCTTTTTTCCCGGAAACGATTGAAAAAGCCTCCGGTTCATGCTACAATAGCTTCAGAACATCCTGTCCGCGAAAGGAAGGACCATTATGAAACCGAACGCCCGTTTTCTGAGTTTTCTCCTCGCCGCCCTCCTGACGCTCCCGCTTGCGGCCTGCTCTTCCGCCGGTGAGAACGCGGAGCCGGACGCGAAGATCCCGGATGCCTCCCCCTCCGCCGAAGCCGCCCCGGAAACCGAAAAAGAAGAGGTCTTCGACCCGTGGGAAGGACTGCCCTCCGCCGACTACGAGGGGCACGAGTTCGTGATGCTCATCCGCCCGAACGACCGCTGGATCGCCGACATGTACGCCTCGGAGATGAACGGGGACGCCGTCAACGACGCGATCTTCGAGCGGAACGCCGCCGTCGGGGACCACTTCAACGTGAAGATCGGGATGAAGGAATCCTCGAACTACAACTACGAGACCGACGCCGTCACCTCCATCAAGGCCGGCGAGGACGCCTACGATCTCGTCATTCCCCACGGACGCGCGGCATTCTCCTACGCCAACCAGCAGCTCTGCCTGAACTGGAACACCGATCTCCCCTGCGTCCGCCTCGACGAACCCTGGTGGTGTCAGGACGCCCGGAACAGCTTTTCCATCGCCGGGAAGCTCTTCGTGATGGAGGGGGATCTGAGCTACAATTCCCTCGGGTCCGCCGACGTCATGCTCTTCAACAAGAATCTGGCGAAGGATCTTGGGCTGGCTGCGCCTTACGAAACCGTCCTCGAGGGCGGCTGGACCTTCGATTACTGGAAGGAACAGGTCACGGCTTCGGTCTCCGATCTCAACGGGGACGGCACCGTCGACAAGGACAACGACCGCCTCGGCTACGTGACGCAGAAATGGGTCGGTCCGATGGAAGCCTTCGCCACCAGCGGCCTCAGAGTGCTGTCGAAGGACGACAACGACCTGCCCGTCCTCTCCTTCTACAGCGACAAGACGGTCTCCGTATTCGAGCGGTATTTCGCCCTGATCGACTCCGAAGCTGCCTTCGTGGACACGGCGGACGTCTCCTATTCCTCCGGGTTCATCGGGATCTTCGAGGAGGGCCGCGCGCTCTTCACGGATATGAACATGACGGACGTGATCACGCTCCGCACGATGGACGCAGATTTCGGGATCGTCCCCTGGCCGAAATACGACGAGCAGAGCGAATACTGCACCAACGTGGACGCGGGAACCAACCTCTTCGTCGTGCCGATCACCGCTTCCGATCCCGAGCGCACCTCCGCGATCCTCGAAGCCATTTCGAAGATCAGTTCCCGCACCGTCCTCCCCGCCTACTTCGAAGTCACCCTCCAAGGCAAGGCCTCCCGGGACAACGAGTCCGCCGGGATGCTGGACATCATCAAGTCCGCCCTCATCTTCGACCTCGGGTATTACAACTCCGACCTCGGCGGCGCTTTCTCCAACGAATTCGTGAACTTCATCGACTCCAACAACCGCAACATCACCTCATTCAGCGAATCGAACGCGAAAGCCGTCACAAAGACCATCGAGAAGATCGTAAAGAAGTACACGGAGGGCTGATCCTCCAAATCCGAAAGAATCCGCGCCGCCCCTCGTTTCTGAGAGACGGCGCGGTGTTGTTTTTTATTCGTTATTTGATGCGTACTGTTTCACTTCCAAGCGATTTGCTTCCGCAAAACAGCTATAACTCAAACAAGTTACCTCTGCACAAACCCGCTGTGGCCCCTGTGCCCAATGCGCGCCTGAAACGCTGGCGGAGCCCACGGAACTTGTTCCGTGCACCACTCAAACTGCACAAACAGAGACTGCGCGAGGATGTGGGATGCACAGTCGAATTTCGAATCCGGGACGAGCGGTAAGGTTATGCCATACGGCCAAGGGACCCGCACAGGGGGCCTTCGGCCTGAGATGGTCCCCCGTGCCGCCGTCCCGCGCAGGGACATTCAATCTGAAAGGCGTAGCCTTTCTTTCCTTTAATTCCTTTCCTGAAAGGAATTCTCTCAAAACTCCGCGTCGAGGACACCGTGTTCCATCTTCGGGTTCATCAGGGGAAGCAGATCGTAGCGGGATTCGATCGGGATCTCGTGTCCGACGCGGCCGCTCTCGGCAAAGCCCTCCATGATCTCGAGGACATGGAAGGTCTGGCCGGAGTTGGCGCGGAACTTCCGCCCGGTCTGCAGTGCCTTCGCCATATCCGCAAGGCCGAGGGCGCGGCTGTTGTCGGGATAGTCGAACATCAGGTCGATATCCTTCATGCCCTCGCCGGGGGTGAAGAGCTTCACCGGGCCGCCGAATCCGTTCGGGTCGGGCACGTAGAGCGTCCCCTTCGAGCCGTAGACTTCGAGACGCGCCTGCCCGGGATAAAAGACGTCGAAGGTGGTGTAGAGGGTTCCCACCGCGCCGTTCACGAACCGCATATTGCCGGCGTAGAGGGTCGGGACGTCCACCTTGATGATCTCGCCGTTGTGGGGCTGGCTGGTGATGAGGCGCTCCTTGAAGGTGGTGCGGGTCATGGCAGAGACCGCTTCCACGTTGCCGCAGAGGTTCAGGAGGGCGGTCAGATAGTAGGGACCCATATCGAACATGGGGCCGCCGCCGTACTTGTAGTAGAATTCCGGATCCGGGTGCCAGGTCTCGTGGCCGTGGCAGATCATGAAGCCCGCGCAGCCCACGATGTCCCCGATCGCGCCGTCATTGATGAGCTTGCGGCAGGTCTGGATGCCCGCGCCGAGGAAGGTATCCGGAGCGCCGCCGACCCACAGGCCCTTTTCCTTCGCCAGAGCCATGATCTTCTTCCCTTCCGGAAGGGACGCGGCCAGGGGCTTTTCGGAATAGACGTGCTTGCCCGCGTTCAGAGCCGCCATCGTGACGTCGAAGTGCTCGTAGGGGCGGGTGATGTTCAGAACGATATCCACCTCGGGGTCGGCGAAGAGCTCGTACATGTCCTTATAGAGCTTCGGGATATTGTAGTTCTTCACCGCTCTTTCGGCTCTCTCGGGGATCAGGTCGCAGACGCCGATGATCTCGATTTCCTTGAACCGCTTGGTGATGTTTTCGAGATAGATGCCGGAGATCGCGCCGCATCCCACGAATCCGATTTTGACAGTTGCCATATTTTCCTCCCGTGTGTTGTCAGAATGATTTGTCCCTGCGGACATGACTTAATACATCTTCGCGTTGTTGAGGAAGCGGTCGGGGGTGAGCCCCTTGTCGAGGACGACCTGACGGCCCTCCGCTGCCCAGAGCATGCCGCGCTTCATCATGATCTCGGCGTTCGGGGATTTCTCGAACACGTCGTCATGATGCCCGAGGGAGGTGTAGAACACGCGCCCGAGTCCCCAGAACTTCGTCCACGCGACGGGCATGTCCACGGGCTTGTTGGAGGCGTGATAATAGGTCACCAGCGGGAACCGGGTAGTCGCCAGCACTTCGATGGAGGGGTCCACGTGGAGGTAGTAGTGCTCGGAGCAGACCTTGAAGTCCTCGAGCCCTTCCACGATGGGAGAGGAGCCGTGGCGGATGTTGACGGTGTATTCGATGCCGTCGCCGCCCGGATGGCTCACCCACTGGCCGCCGGTCATGAACTGCCATTCCGTGTCCTGACGGAAGGAGTCGCACATGCCGCCGTGGCAGCCCGCAAGCCCTACGCCCGCGCCGACCGCCTTCGCGATGGAACGGGAGCACTCCCACGGAATGTTCCCCATCGTCCAGCAGGCCACGAGCAGGTGGTATTCAAGGAGCTTTTCCGTGTCCTTCAGGCAGTCGAGGGTGTCGGAGATCTCCGCCTCGTAGCCCTCTTCCTCCATGAGGCGGGCGAAGCGCTTCGAGGTCAGCTGGGGTTCATGGCCGTCCCAGCCCCCCTGGAAAATCAGAACCTTTCTCATTTTGTCTCCTCCGTTGGATTGGATTTGTTTTCAGACCGGTATTTCCGGTCAAATTTGACGTAAACGCGGTATAAACTGCACCCGACGGTGACGGCGAACGAGACCGCCATGACGATCGCCGCGGGGAGCAGCCCGTCGGGATCGGCTCCGCGCCCGAAGATCCCGATGCCCACATAGACCCACGAGGCGAGGAAGACGAGCAGGGCCGAGACGTGCGCGATCCAGACGGCCGCACTGATCTTATTATGTCTCATGTCCGGTCTCCTTTCTCCCGCGGTCTTTCGTACCACGCCGGGACGGGATTCGTCAGCCCGTCGGTCCAGCGGAGCACGTCGGCAGCCTGACGCAGCATCGTTTTGATCTCCCGCTCGCCGAAGGGGATGGCCCAGTAGACCGACGACAGGGTGTTCGAGGCGATGTAGAGCCAGAGGAGCCGCCAGAAGAGCTCCGGCACCTTCTCCGATCCGCCGAAATACCCGTCGATCCGGCCAGAGGCGAAGAGGGGAGAGGCCGCCGCGCACCAGACGATGCGGTTGAACTCCTCCCACGGGTCGCCGAAATCTTCCCGGTTGAAGTCGATCACGGTGAGCTGCCCGGGACCCTCCGCCCGGTTTTCGAGCATCATGTTCCCGACGTGGTAGTCCCCGTGCTGGCAGGCGTTCGGACGGCCTTTCAGCAGTCCCCGGTTCTCTTCGAGATACCGGAAGACCGCCCCATCCCCCTCGAACCGCAGGGGGCAGTCGAGATAGCCTTTGATCTTTCTCTCAATCTTTTTGTTGAACTTCTCTTCCCAGTCCGGCAGGCCGTCCGGCACGGGGAGGGAGTGGATGATGCAGAGAATCCGCCCGGCTTCGAGACCGTACCGGTACTGCTCCTCCTCCGTCATGCGGGCGAGGGCGGGTTCCAGGTCCTCCCCGTCGATCCACCGCTGGACGGCACAGACGCCGCCTCCGGGCATCGGACCGAATTCCAGGGTGTCGCACATCGGGACCCCGCGGCGGGCGAATTCCTTCTGCCTCTCGTACCAGGGGACCCACATTTCGTACTCCGCCCCCGGCATTTCCCGCAGGAGGAAGACTTCCCCCTCCGGTGTGACGGCGCGGTATTTCCGGTCGGAAGACCAGCCCTTTTCGATCAGGGTCTTCGAAGCGAACTCCATCGCGGTATCAGAGGGCGGCGAGCGCGTCGAAATCGGCTTTCAGGTGCGGATAGAGGGACTTGTAAACCTCGTAGAACTGCCCGTAGCGCGCGTTCCTCTCCGCGTCGAAGGGGAGGGTCTCCTTCGTGCGCACGATGGCGCGGCAGGCGTCCCGGACCGTCGGATAGATCCCCGCGCCGACCATCGCCAGAATCGCCACGCCGAGAGCCGGACCCTCGTCGGATTCGACCCGCGTCACCGGGACTCCGTAGACGTCCGCCAGCATCTGCCGCCAGAAGGGGCTCTTGCCGCCGCCGCCGCAGATCCGCATGGATTCGGGGTCGACGCCCATCCCGGAGAGCACGCCCTGACAGTCTTTCAGGGAGTAGGACACGCCCTCCATCACCGCCCGGATCATGTCGCCCCGGCCGTGCATCGCGGAGAGACCGACGAAGCCGCCCCGGACGTTCGGATCTAGGTGGGGGGTCCGCTCGCCCATGAGATAGGGCATGTAGAGGAGCCGGTTCGCGCCGACGGGGGATTCTGCGGCCTCCGCGTCCATGATCTTGTAGGGATCGACGCCCTGTTTTTCGGCTTCGGCGCATTCCGGGGCGCAGACCGTGTCTCTCAGCCAGCGCAGGGACAGTCCGGCCGCCTGGGTCACGCCCATCACGTGCCATGCCCCGGGGACCGCGCAGCAGAAGGTGTGGACCCTGCCCTTCGGATCGACGGTGATCTTGTCCGTGTGGGCGAACACCACGCCGGAGGTGCCGACCGTCGTGAAGGCCAGCCCGTCCTCGACGACGCCCATGCCCACCGCCGCGGCCGCGTTGTCTCCCGCTCCGCCTACCACCGGGGTCCCCGGTTTCAGGCCCGTCAGAGCGGCGGCTTCGTCGTTCACAAGCCCCGTGATCTCGGGGGATTCGTAGACTTCGGCCAGAAGGGACTTTTCGATCCCCAGCGCGGCGAGGAGCTCGTCCGACCAGCACCGGCCGGGCACGTCCAGAAGCTGCATCCCGGAGGCGTCGGACACCTCGGTGGCATAGACCCCGGTGAGCATGTAGCGGATATAGTCCTTCGGGAGCAGGATGTGGCGGCACTTCTCGTAGATCTCGGGCTCGTGCTTCTTCACCCACATGATCTTCGAGGCGGTGAAGCCGGTGAGGGCGGGGTTGGCGGTGATGCGGATGAGTTCTTCCCGTCCGCCGATCAGCCGCTCGATGTCCGCGCACTCCTCCGCCGTTCTCTGGTCGCACCATATAATCGAAGGCCGCAGGACCGCGCCGTCCCCGTCGAGCATCACGAGGCCGTGCATCTGCCCGGAAATGCCCACCCCGGCGATGAGGGAGGCGTCGACCCCGGATTTTTCGATCACCGCTTTGACGGTCTTCGCCGAGGCGTTCCACCAGTCCGCGGGATCCTGTTCCGCCCAGCCGTTCTGAGGCTGGCTCATGGGATATTCGATCGTCGCGGAGGCGATCACCGCGCCTTTTTCGTCGAAGAGGACGGTCTTTGTGCCGGACGTGCCGACGTCGATGCCGATCACGTATTTCATCGGATTACCACCTTTCTGCATGTGCTGCCGGTCAGGGCTTCGCTTCTTTCATCGGGCTGATGTCCGCCGAACCAGAGGGCGATCCCCCCGTCGGGCTCGGCTCTCGTGCCGTCGGCGAGCACCGCGCTCACCCAGTATTTCGGAATGTCGAACGTGACTTCGCGGCTTTCCCCGGGTTCCAGTTCCACCGCCGCCAGTCCGCAGAGCTGGAAGTTCGGCGTGGGGGTCCTCGAATCGCGGTATTCGGCGTAGACCTGGACTTTTTCGGTCCCCGCCCGCTTTCCGGTGTTGGTCACGGTGACGGCGGCGGAGTAGGAGGTCTCGCTCTCCCCGGTCAGCCGCGCGCCGGAATAATCGAAGGAGGTGTAACAGAGGCCGTAGCCGAAGGGATAGAGCGGCGGCGTCTCGAGATAGCGGTAGGTCCGGCCCTTCATGTTATAGTCCTCGAAGGCCGGAAGGGGATCGGAGTCCCGGTAGAAGGTGACGGGCAGGCGTCCGCTCGGGGAGTACAGTCCCGCCATGAGCTCCGCCGCCGCCAGTCCGCCGAGGGCTCCGGGATACCAGGCGTCGACGATGGCCCGGGCCTTCCCGGTGATCGTTTCGCCGAGGTCGATGGCGGAGCCGGCCATGAGGAGCATGATCACGTTTTCGCAGGAGGCGCAGATCTCCTCGGCCATTTTCCTCTGGGTGTCGGGGAGGCGGAGGGTGCGCTTGTCGCCGTCGTCGAAGAATTCGTTCTTCGTGCCGTTTTCCTCGCCCTCGATGGTGCAGTCCAGGCCGAGGCAGAGGACGGTGAGATCCGCTTCCTTCGCGTAGGCCACACCTTCGGAGCGCATGTTCTCGAATCCGGCCCAGCTTCCGTAGTGTTCGCTCCAGATATTGCACCCCTTCGCCGCGCGGATCCGGGCGTTCTTGAAGACCCTGCGGAACCCGTCGGCGGGGTTGACGTATTCGGAGGCCATGCCGTTGTAGTTGCCCTCCAGCGCGATCTGATTCATTGCGTTCGGGCCGATCACGGCGATGGTGGCGTCCGTTTCGGGATCGAGGGGGAGGATGCCGTCGTTCTTGAGCAGCACCATCGCTTCTCTTGCGGCTTTGAGGTTCAGGTCCCGGTGCTCGGGGCAGTCGAGTTTCGCGTGGGGGATATCGGAATAGGGCCGCTTCTCCTCGAATTCGCCCAGCAGGAAGCGGATGGTATAGACCCGGACCGCCGCCTCCGTGATGTCCTCGTCCGAGACGAGATCCTCCTCGTAGGCCTCGACGAGATGGCGGTAGGCCTCCCCGCAGTTGAGGTTGCATCCGGCTTTGAGCGCGGCGGCCGCGGCCGCGGGCAGGCTTTTGCTGAACTTGTGGTTGGCGTAGATATCGTTGATCGCGCCGCAGTCGGAGACGAAATAGCCCTCAAATCCCCATTCGTCCCGCAGAACGTCCCGGATCAGGGGCATGGCGCAGCAGGGATAGCCGCGGAACCGGTTGTAGGCCCCCATGATCCCCGAGACTCCTCCCTCCTTCACCGTCCATTCGAAGGCGGGGAGATAGGTTTCGTACAGATCGTGGTCCGACACGTTCGCGTCGAAGGTGTGGCGGGACGGCTCGGGACCGGAGTGGACCGCGAAATGCTTCGAGCAGGCGGAGGCTTTCAGGAATTCCCCGTCCCCCTGCAGGCCCCGGATGTAGTGAATGCCCATCTGCGCCGTGAGGAAGGGGTCCTCGCCGAAGGTCTCCTGTCCGCGTCCCCAGCGGGGATCCCGGAAGATGTTGATGTTCGGCGTCCAGTAGGTCAAGCCCTTGTAGATGTCCCGGTCGCCCCATTCGACGCTCTTGTTGTACTTTGCGCGCCCTTCAGTGGACACGGCGTCCCCGACTTCCCCGATCAGATCGGGATCAAAGGTGGCGGCCAGGGCGATGGCGTGGGGGAAAACCGTCGCCATGCCGGAGCGCGCGACCCCATGAGAGGCTTCGTTCCACCAGTTGTATTCGTGGATCCCGAGACGCTCGACGGCGGGGGAGTCGTACCTCAGCTGGGAGATCTTCTCCTCCACGGTCATTTTTCCGACGAGCTCGCGGGCTCTTTGTTCCGCTTCCTGTCTGTTCAAAGCGTTCAGTCCTCCTTGTGGGTTTTCGGTATGATGACGGCGGCTGCGGCGAGCCCGAGGACGAGGATCCCCGCGGCGATCACACCGGGCAGCGCGCCGGGTTCGGATTTCTTCTGCGCGTCCCCTCCGTTCGGTGCGGGAGCGGACGGAGCGGGAGTCTTTGCGGGTTCGGGATCCGGTTCCGCGGGTGCGAGGGCCGCCAGCCGTTCGGGCGTTTCGTAGTTTACGAGCTTGGTCTTGTCCACGGGCTCGACCTCGACTTCCGCAAAATCCAGAGCCTTGATTTCATCGTCGGTGGAGCAGAGCACGACCTCCGAGAGCTGACAGCAGCCTGATTTGCAGCTCCTGTTATAGAAGCGGAAGAACCGGTATGCCTTCGTGCTCTCCACCCGCATGGCGAAGTAGGTGAAGTCCACCTCGTCGAAGAAGGTCTCGTCGCCGGTGACGATGTCCTCCCAGTCTTCGGCGTTGTTGGAGCCCTGGATCTTCCATTCGTTCGGGTTCCGGCCGTTGTAGGCGGAGTTGTCGTTGGCCGTCGCCATGATCAGCCCGTCGATCACGGTGGGACCCTTCATGCGGACCACGGACTTCATGGAGAACTCCGAGGTGCAGAACTTCGTCCCCACGTTGCGGTCCCAGATATTGCCCGCGCCTTCGTTGTGGTTGCCGTTTGTCCCGCTGACGAATTTGATCGGATAGACGGGGGTGCGGTTGATGGATGCGGCGGCCTCTTCCTCCGTGGCGTACCCCTCCCCGCTTGTGCCGGAGGCGGTTTTTTTCAGGTTCACGTAGGTCCAGGACGCGCTGTCGGTTTCGGCCTCTCCCAGCTCGTCGGACCAGTTCCAGACGGCCTCGAGGGTCCCGTCGGGGGCGGCGTCGCAGAAGGAGAAATCCATGAGCACGCGCTCCGCTTTCCGGAGGTCCAGCGTGCCGGGGACAAGGCGGAATTCGATGTTCCAGTGCCCGTCGATATCTTCGGCGAAAGCCATTTCAAAATCCTTCGGCGCGTCCCCGTGCTTCGGATAGAGGGATTTGCCGAGGGAGGGGGTGAGGACGAATTCGGTCTGCCCCTTCTGCCAGGTCGGGCCGAAGACGTCGCCCTCGTCGATCATGAGCCGGACGCAGTCGTTCTGCTCCGATCCCGCGGGGGCGTCGAAGGTGAAATCGTTGTCGACGAGCTCGAAGAGGAAATACAGCGCGTCGTCGTCGCAGAGCACGGACACGTAGGCGAGGCCGGAATCGCGCTTGCCGGGATCACCGCCCGTCCGGTGCGCGAGCTTCTGACGGTCGGTTTTCTTCCAGATCGGATCGATCACGCCGTCGATCTCGGGGGTCCCCCGGGCGGCGTTCATCTTTTCGCCGATGGCCCCGGCGGACACAGGCAGAATGAGGACCGCGCAGATCAGGAAAAAGAGCGCGGCGATGCGTTTGTTCAAAATCAGTTTTCCTTTCGCTTCGGGAAAGATCCGGCGGCATTTTGAAAACCGCCGACTACATTATATAAAAATCCGGCGGTTCTGTCAAGGCATTTTTGTACTTTTTGTCCCGGTCCGGGCGAGAATCCCCTGGGCCTAGGTCCGCGGAAAAACGCGAAAACAGCCGGGAGGCGCGAATTTCCCGTTGCATTTTGTCCCGCTTTCGGGTATAATGAGGGGTGAAAACGGACATGCGCCGAAAACCCGGATTTTCCGGTCAAACGCGAGGCAAACGATGACAGAACGCTCTCTCCGCTACGGCCCCGACGCCGCCCATCTCCTCGACTGGTATTCCGCCGCGGATCCCGCCTCCTCCCCGCTCTTCGTCTTCTTCCACGGCGGCGGACTGGAGGGAGGGGACCGGGGGAACGGAAAGGATCCCGTCTTCACCGAACTGGCGGGGCGGGGGATCTCCGTCGTCTCCGCCGAATACCGGCTCTACCCCCGGGCGAAATTCCCCGATTATATCGAAGACGCCGCCCTCGCGGTCTCCTGGTGCCGCGCCAATCTGCCCCACAGCTTCCTGACCGTCGGGGGATCCAGCGCGGGGGGCTATCTTTCGATGATGCTGGCGATGGACGGGCGTTATCTCGCCGCCCACGGAACCGATTCGAAGGACCGCCGTCAGATCGCGGGATATTTCTGCGACAGCGGACAGCCCACCGTCCATTTCAACATCCTGCGGGAACGGGGGCTCGACACCCGGCTGATCCGCGTGGATGAGGCCGCCCCGGTGTATTTCGCCGCGCCTCCTGAAAATCCCGTGATCCTGCCCCTTATCTCCCTCATCGTGGCGGACAACGACATGCCGAACCGCCCGGAGCAGAACCGCATGATGGCGAAGGCCCTTCTTCACATGGGCTGGCCGGAGGAATGCGTCCGCTTCACCGAAATGAAGGGCTACGGACACACGGGGTACAACTACGCCGCGGCTCCGGACGGCTCTCTCGTCTATCCGCCGATGATCGAGGCCTTCGTCAAAGCCGCGGGAGAACTGGCGGAGCGGGCGGACTCCTGAACCGGATCCCGCCGTTTTTCCGGATCTCCGTTTACGCAGATTTTTTCAGGGACACACGAGAAAGGACTTCACCATGATCCATTTCAATGAAATCGCGGCCCGCTACGGGATCGGGATGCTGCTCTCCACCCCGACCCCGGTCCTCGGCGGACTGCTCCACACCACCTACCGTCTCGACGCGGCGGAGGGTTCCTTTGCCGTGAAGATCCTCAATCCCGCCGTCATGAAGCGTCCGGAAGCCCTCGGCAATATGATCCGCTCGGAGCAGATCGCCGCCGCGTTCCGGGGATCCCTGCCCGCCGTCTCCGCCCTCGAGGTGGACGGGAGCCCGGTCCAGAAGATCGGCGGGGAGGCCGTCATGCTCTATCCGTGGATCTCGGGACGGCCGGTGTTCCCCCCGAAGCTCTCCGCCCGCCATGCCGCCGCGGTGGGGGATCTTCTCGCGCGGATGCACGGCGCCGGGGAGACCCTCTTCGGCCCGGTGGACGAAAAGCCGGAAAAGGAGGCCCCCCTCGACTGGGAATCCCTCGCCAAAGAAGCGGGATCCCTCTCCCCCGACGCGCCATGGCTCCCCGCCCTGAATGCCGCCCTGCCCGATCTGATCTCCCGGGACGCAGACGCGCGGGAGGCCGCCTCCGTTCTCGAAAAGACCGCCCTCAGCCACCGGGATCTCGACCCGAAGAACGTGCTCTGGGAGGGGGCGAATCCCCATGTGATCGACTGGGAATCCGCGGGACCGGTCCATCCCGCATCGGAACTGCTCGAATGCCTCCTGAGCTGGTCGGACGACGGGGAGGGGGGACTGTCCCGGACCTCCTTCGACGCCTTCCTCTCGGCGTACCGGGCGAAGCGGGATCTGACCGAAGCCTCCTGGGACGCCGTATTCCGCGCGGCTCCGCTTGGGATGCTCGACTGGCTCGCCTACAACGTGAAGCGGGCCTCCGGGATCGAGACGGCGGACGAGCACGACCGGCTGGCGGGGGCTTCCGAAGTGCCGGGGACCCTCCGTCTCCTCGCGCTGAACGAAAAGAACCTCGGCCTGATCCGGGAATGGCTGGGGGTGTGAGGTGCCCTCCCGGATGCTTCATCTGGCGGTGACGGAAAGCCTGCTCGCCGCCCTGCCCTTCTCCGATCCCCTGCGGCTCCGGGCGGGTTCCGTGATCCCGGACGCGGAGATTTCCTCCGGCGATCCTCCCGTCAAGACCGCCCATTTCCCGCTCCGGCTGGACGGGGGACGGAAGAAGACCCTCGATCTCACCGGGTTCCGGGAGCGGTTCGCCGACCGCCTGCTCCGGGACGATCTCGTCCTCGGGTACTATCTGCATCTGGCAGGAGACGTGATCCACCGGGATTTCTTCTACCGCCGCACCGACTGGAAACCCGCGGACGCCGCCGCCGTGAGGGTGCTGCACCGGGACTACGCCCTGCTCAATCCGTGGATCGTGAAGACGTTCGGGCTGCGGAAGGAGGACGCCGTACCGGGCCGGGAGTTCCTCGGCGCCCTCGCGGGGGGTCCCCTGCTTTCGGGCTTTTCCTTCGATCTTTTCGGATTCTTTTCCGAAATGGAGGGGGATTTCGACCCGCCCGATCCGCCGCCCTCTCCCGGGGATCTCACGGTGTTCACCGAATCTCTCGCCGCGGAGTGGATCGCCGCCGCCTCCGGGCTTCTCGTCCGGGAGGTCGTCTCCCTGCGTTCGTCCGGCGTATCCGTGCTCGACGAGCGGGCGATGGCGTGGAACAGGGCAAGCTGAAACCGTCCTTTTTCCGGGGCGGTTTTCCTTTGTTTTTAAGGAATTTCTCCTGAAATTAAGGTTTCGTGAGAACTCCCTTGACCGTCTTGACAGCGGGAGGGATGCGCGGTAAAATGCTGAACAAAGGAACAGATTCCCAAAAGGAGATCCCGATCATGACGAAAACCGTATTTCTCAGCGACCTGTCGGAGCGGCTGCTTGCCGTCACACCGGAGCGCATATCCCCCTCCGACGCGGTCCGCTCCCTCGACTACTACAGAGGCTGGATCGACAGCCGGATGAAGGACGGCATGGGCGAAGAGGAAGCCGTGGCAGCCCTGGGCCAGCCCGAAGACGTCCTGCGCGCCCTCCTTGCCTCCCTCCGCGCTCCCGTTCATCCGATGCGGTACGACCGGCCGGTGCGGAACACACCACCGGCGGCCGAAAAGAAGAGATCCGCCTGGCCCGCCGTCCTCGCCGTTCTGACCTCCCCCGTGTGGATCCCGCTTCTCATTGCCGGGATCGCCGTCCTCGTCTCCCTGGCCGCCGCGCTCTGGGCCGTGGTCATTTCGCTCTGGGCGGTCTGGCTCTCTCTTGCGGTGTCGGGAGTCGCCTGCGTCGCGGCCTTCGTTCCCCTGCTCCTGTCCGGCGACGGTATGACGGCCCTCTTCTCCCTCGGCGTCGGAATCGCGGCGTCCGGACTGTCCATCCTCTTCTGGTTTATCTCCGTCGGGGGGACGAAACTCGCCGCCTTCCTCACCGTCCTCCTCTTCCGCCTGGTCGGATCCCTCTTCGCAAGAAAGGAGCGCAAATCATGACAAACGGTAAAAGAAACGCCCTGATCCTCGCCCTGATCCTCTGCCTCGTCGGCGCGGCGATCTCGACCTTCGCCCTCGCCCGGGTCGGATTCGACTTCGGGAAGCTCGGCAGCGTGAAGATGCGGGAGTACGAGGTCACCCCGGAAGAGCCCTTCACCTATATCTCCGCCGTCATGAACCGCTATGATTTCAGCCTTCAGCAGTCGGCGGACGGAAAAGCCCGGGTGAAGATCATCTGCCCGGAGGACGAAACTGTCTCGGTGAGCGCGGAAAACGACGTGCTGAAGGTGCTGACCGAAAGCGGCGAGCACTGGCTCAAAAGCATTTTTAATTTCAAAGAACAGCCCTCCTCCGTGACCGTGTATCTGCCCCCGGAGCAGGCCGCCGCCCTGACTGTCACGACGACCAGCGGAGACGTCGAATCCCTCGTGATCAATCCCTTCGTCAACGTCAGCGTCCAGACCACCTCCGGCGATATCGCGTGGAACGGGGATTCGAAGGGTCAGCAGTTCGACTTCACCACGACGAGCGGGGACGTCAGCGTGAACCGCATCGAAGCCCTGCGCCTCAACGTCCAGACGACCAGCGGGGACATCGACCTGCGCGGATGCGGATGCGGTCCGCAGGGCGGGATCACCGTCGGGACCACGAGCGGGGAGATCCTTCTGAAATCCTCCTCCGCCCAGGCCGTGGCCGCCCATTCGACCTCCGGGGACATCACCCTCGAATCCGTCAAGTGTGCCGACGCCGCGCTCCTCAACACGACGAGCGGGGAAATCCGGCTCGCGGATCTCGTGACGGCGGGCATCTGCCAGATCGACACGACGAGCGGGGACGTGCACCTCGTCCGGGCGGATGCCGGGAAGTTCGAGATCGGCACCGTCTCGGGCGACGTGACCGGATCCCTCGTCGGCATCGAAAAGGAAGTCCGCACGGACGGATCCGCCGCCGAAGAGAACTGGACGGTGAATACCACCTCCGGCTTCGTGCACATCTTCCCCGTCTCCGAAGAATGATCTTCCCTGCCGCCGACCTCCCGAAAAAACGGGACGCGGCGGTTCTTTTTTTGTTGACAAGACTCCTCTCCGATGATACAATGGGGAAAAAGGAGGTGCATCCCCTTGCCCCTGAACAGCCCGCGAAGACATAAACTGAAAATCCTTGTCGTCGAACACAATCCCCTCCTCTCCGACGGGACCCGGCTCTCCGACCTCGTCGGCATGACCGATAAGATCGAAGCCTCGGTGCGCGAACTTTACGACGATATCCGATTCGGCTCCCACGGACTCGTGACCTGCGAGACCGCCGGGTGGGAACGGGTCGACGAATTTCCCCGGCACAAAGTCCGTTTCAATCTCCCCTCCGGTCCCTCCCATGCCCTCGACGAGGAGACCGTCCGCCGCCTCTATGAGAACGGCTGGTACGGATTCTGGTCGAACGAATGGTTCACAAAGGAGATCTGCCCGGAGGACGTCGGCTTTTCCTTCGATTACGAACATCTTCTCCGGGAGCACGACCTGGTCCGGCGGAGGAACGGCGGGGAATTCGATCTTGTCCTTCTGGTGAATCAGGATCCCCTCTACTGCTTCGAGGCCTGCATGATGGGGAGGAACGCCTACTGGATCAACGGCGATCCCATCGAGGCGGACTGCCCCCTCACGGCGATTCTGAACGTCTCCGTCAGCCGCCGGGACGCGAATTTCGAATGCTTCGGGCACATGATGGAGAATATCATGATGCACGTCTTCACCGGCGGATCGGAATGCGCGGGTTACGCGGAGCACGAATGGGACGGGATCCCCCCCGAAAAGCTCAACCTCTGGCAGAAATTCTCCCTCGCCGCCCGGAACTACGACGGGACCCCGGCCTGCGGGAACGTGCACTTCTCCCCGAATTCCGTCCGGGACTACGACTGGAAGAACCCGGATCCCGTTCTCTCCACCTGGCGGGACTGGCGGGAGAACTACCCCGATCTCACCGGGGAGGCGGAGCTTTTCGATCCTTCCGTCTACATCCCCCTCGGCATGGACGCCGAAAAGCACGCCTGCCGCCTGCATCACCGGTGGTGGTTCTCCTGTATGCCCCATGCCGCCGGGATCACGCGGGAGGGCGGATATTCCCAGAGCTGGTGGGACTACTTCGCCTCCCTCGACTACGTCGAAGAGATCCGCGCGGAGGAGGACGGGTCTTTCGCCTTCCGGTACCGCTCGGGGAAAACGGAGCCCTTCCGTCCCGATCCCTCCCCCGTCCAGGAAGACCGCGCCGTCGTCGCCGATCCCCCCGGCTGCGTCGTGACCTGCGGAAAAGACAGAATCACCGTGGAAAAGGACGGGAAATCCGCCTCCGTTCCCAGAGCATAAAAAAACAGAACGCCGTTCCCCAAACAGAAAAGGAGAAACGATATGAGAGACTATCCCCGCACCGAAGAACGCACGGGCGTGCAGGAAAGCGGTCCCTTCGAGCCCGTTTTCGACGTCCAGTCCGATTTCGTCATGGTCTACGGGTTCCACGATCTGAAAAACCGGATCAAAAAATGGAAGTCCGCTGGCTACGTGATCCACCTCATGACGGGCGTGTCCTGGGGCAATTATCAGGATTATCTGTTCGCCCGCTGGGACGGGATCAACCACCGGGACGAGGGACAGAAGCGGAACAACGGCGAGGAGCGCGCCCACGGACCGGACGTGCCCTACATGGTCCCCTCCAACGCCTTCGCCCACTATCTTGCGGACGGGCTGAAATACGCGGTGGACTGCGGCGTGGAGGCCATCCACCTCGAGGAGCCGGAATTCTGGGTGGAGACCGGGTATTCCGAGGCCTTCAAGCGCGAATGGAAGATCTACTACAAGGAGGACTGGATCGACCCGCAGTCCTCCTGCGACGCGCAGTACAGGGCTTCGAAGCTCAAGCAGTACCTCTACACCCGCACCCTCGACCGCCTCTGCTCCGAACTGAAGGAATACGCCCTCGTGAAGTACGGCAGGCTCCTGCGCTTCTACGTCCCGACCCACTCCCTCATCAACTATTCCCAGTGGAAGATCGTCTCCCCCGAAAGCGCGCTGATCGACCTTCCCACCGTGGACGGCTACATCGCGCAGATCTGGACGGGGACCTCCCGCTCGGCGAACGTCTTCCGGGGGGTGAAGAAGGAGCGCACCTTCGAGACGGCCTTCCTCGAATACGGCGTCATGCAGGAGCTTGTCCGCGGGACCGGGCGGCGCATGTGGTATCTCGCCGATCCCATCGAGGACAATCCGCGCTTCTCCTGGCAGGACTACCGGGCGAACTATTACCGGACGGTGGCGGCCTCCCTCTTCCACCCGGAGATCTCGGACTACGAGGTCGCCCCCTGGCCCCGCCGGATCATGAAGGGACGCCACGAAGCGACGGACGAGACCCTCCGTGCGAGACACAGGGAATTCCGCGCCTTCGTCGAAGCCGGGGGAAAACGGGAGGACTTCCGCCCCTCGGAAAACACCAGCGTGACGATCCCGCCGGAATACAAGACCAATCTGCTCGTCGTGATGCACGCCCTCCGGGACATGGCGGATCAGAAGGAGACCGAATGGCCCCGGGGGAACACCGAAGTCGCCGTCGCCCTGGCGGATTCCGCGATGTTCCAGCGGATCTGTCCCGAGGAGGGGGGATACGACGGGGATGAATTCTCGCCCTTCTTCGGCCTCGCCCTGCCCCTCGTGAAGGCCGGGATCGCCGCAAGGCCCGTGCAGCTGGACAACATCCGCCGCTATCCCGCCTATCTCGACACGTTCAGGACCCTCGTCCTCTCCTACGAATTCCAGAAGCCCTCCTCCCCGGATATCAACGGGGGGATCGCGGAATGGGTGAAGAACGGCGGCACCCTCGTCTACGTGGGGAACGGGGCGGATCCCTTCCACCGCGTCCGCGAATGGTGGAACTCCGGCGCGGTGAAGTACGAGAATCCCGCTGAACATCTCATGGGGGCGCTGGGGCTGGATCCGAACCCGGAGGACGGGCTGTACCCGGTCGGAAAGGGACGGGTCCTCGTGCTCGGGACGGATCCCCGGGAGCTCGCCGAGAACGCGGCTCTCTCGGATTCCTACCGCGACCGGGTGCTGGAGCTCGCGGGGATGGACGGCCCGTCGGCGACCCTCGATCTGCGCCGGGGAGCGTACCGGATCGCCGCGCGGATGGACGAGGTGACGGAGGAAGCCTGCGTTCTGCCCGGCGAATATATCGACCTCTTCGCGGACGGACTGCCCGTCGTGGAGGATCCCGAGCTCGGGCCGGATTCGGTGGGACTCTACTACGACGTCGGCCGCATCGACAGATCCGCCCCCGCGTTCCTCATCGCGCTCTCCGGCAGGGCGGAAAAGATCGCCGTCTCCCAGCGTTCGCTGAAATTCGTCTTCCGCAGCCCCTCCGAAATGACCGCCGCCGCCCGGATCTGGACCAGACGCCCGCCGAAATCGGTGAAGATCGCGTCCTCCGGCGAGCAGCGGGATCTCTCCTTCGATTACGAGCCCGACAGCGAAACGACCTATTTCACCTTCCCCTCCGACGGAAAGCCGATCCGGGTGAACGTGGCCTTCTGACGCGCGCTCCGGTCTGACCGGCAAAAGGAAAACTCCCCTCTGCGGACTTCGATTTCAGTCACGCAGGGGGGATCTTTTGTTCATTTCCGGCTTCCGCACGTTGTCATACTATTCCGTTATTGGTCTAGCCTGTCCTTTTCCCATTTCAGAAGTTCTTGCCAGGCTTCTTTCAAGAAGCCGCGTTTTCCCTTTTAGTTTGAGATTAGTATCAAAAACTTATTTTCCGGAAAGAGTCCGGTATGTTCAGAGGGATTCGCGGTATTCCCGGACGGCCTTTTCGAGGAGGGGATAGCGGTCCACCTTCACGAAGTCGATGTCGGACCGATAGACGCATTCGTCGTTGCCGCCCCTTCCGTAGTCGTCGCCGAAATAGACGGCTTCGGCCTTGTCGTATCCCTCTTCCTCGCAGAAGCGGGAGAGCGCGTAATACTTGTCGTAGGGCTTCGGAGCCATGTCGAAGGACGAGGAGCCCCCCACGAAGACGGAATACTCGGGGAAGGCTTCGGTCACGTCGGCGAGGATCGCGCGGCGCTTTTCCCGGTCGGGGTCGAAGAGGAGCTTGTCGGCGATGGGGGCCTTCGTGCCGAGCAGGGGGAAGGTCACGCATCCCGTGGGGTGGAATTCCACCGAATCGCCCCGGAACTCCTCGTAGCCGGTCTTTTTCCGCACTTCGGCGATCCGCGCGGAGACGGATTCCCGGTCGCAGGGCAGGATGAGGTCGCGGATGAAGTCGAGATCCCCGGTTTCTTCGCTGTAACGGGCATACTGGAGACCGTAATTGCCGATGATGTCGATGGGGTATTCCCGCAGCTGGGTGAAGATCCGCCTGGCCTGTCCCGCGCCGAGGATGAGAAGCCGGATCCCGTCCGCTTTCAGTCCGTCGAGGAGGGCGAGCCTCTCGTCGGTGATCCACGTGCGGTGCTCCGTCAGCGTGCCGTCCAGATCGAACGCAAATACTTTTTTCTCCATGATCGTGTCTCCCTTATTTCTTATTTCTGCTTCATGGCGAGGACTTTCTCCCCGTCCGGGGTCACGTATGCGGTCCAGTTCGTGGTATAGACGACGAATCCGGGTTTCGCTCCCGCGGGCTTTTTGACCTTTCCCGCCCGCAGATAGTCCACCGGGACCATGACGCCGTCCCGCGCCTTCGAATTGTAGGCGGCGATCTCGGCGGCTTCGGTGAACGCCTGCTCCGGGGGATCGCTCTCCCCTTCGAAGCAGACCAGCACCACGTGGGAGCCGGGCTGATTCTTCGCGTGGAACCACCAGTCCCCCCGTCCCGCGAGCTTCGTCGTCAGATAGTCGTTCGAGACGTTGTTCCGCCCGCAGAGCACCGTGTGTCCGTCGGAGGTGCGGTAGCGCGTCACCGTCGGGGCGGTCCCCTTTTTCTCGGAGTAGTTCTTCATCTTCGAGGCGTAGCCGCTGTGCCAGAGCTCCGCCCGGATCTCCGAAAGCTCCTTTTCCCCCTCCGCCCGGGTCAGAGCGTCGAGGACCGAATAGACGTAATCGAGTTCCGCCTCCGCCGCTTTGAGCTGTTCGGTCAGGTGGCTCTTCGCGCTGCGGGATTTGGCGTATTTTTTGTAGTATGCCTGGGCGTTGGCGGAGGGGGAGAGGCGTTTGTCCAGCGGGACCGTCACCTTTCCTCCCTCGGGATCGTTCCAGTTGTCCAGCTCGCAGGAGGTCATGCCCCGCTCGAGCTTCCAGATATTTCCGGTGATCAGGTCCCCCCAGAGGCGGTATTTCTCCCCCTCTTCGCAGTCCTCGAGCTCCTTCCGCTGGATCGCCGTCTTCTTCGTGATCCGGTTTTCGGCGTTGGTGAGCAGGCGGAAGATGTCCGCGGCCCTGCGCCTGAGACGTTCCTCCCGGCTCCGCTCGCCGTAGTAGAGGTCGATCAGCGCGCCGAAGGACTCGGTCGTTCTCGTCTCGTATGCCGCGCCGTACTGGGAGATCGGCATGAAGGCGTATTCCGCGGGGACCCCGTCTTTGAGGACAGCCGTGGGGGTGCCGTCGAGGTCCCGGATTGCCCGGATCACCCGGAAGAACTGCTCCGTGAGCCCGCGTTCGGCTTCGCGCATGGTGGCGTCCGTCTTTCCCGCCGCCCGGTAGGCGATCTCCCGCGCGATCAGGGGGGATAGCCCGGCGAAATGCGCCATGATGAACTTCTCCGCCGTCCGGTCCGGGGATTCCGCCGCCGCGAGGGACCGGAAATACCGCTCGTCGACCTTTTCGGACAGGGGATCCTCCTTGTCCTGCTTCGGGGGGATCTCGTAGGTCATGCCCGCCAGCACCTGCCGCCGTTCGCTGGTGGTGAAGTCCACCGGTTTGAGCACGCCGATGATCTTGTCCGCGGCGTCGGTGACCACGATGTTCGAGAAGCGGCCCATCAGTTCGGCGATGACGTGCTTGCGGGTGGAAAATCCCATTTCGTCGTGGGTGTCGAAGCAGAGCCGGACCGCCCTCTCGAAGCCGAGCTGTTCCGCTCCCGCGAACCGGGCTCCCGAAAAATGCTTGCGCAGCATCATGCAGAACATCGGGGGGACGGCGGGATTCTCGGGCCGGATGGACGTGAGGTTCAGGTGGGAACCGTTCCCGCCCGCCGAAATATCGAGCCGGTGATCCTCCCCTCCGCAGCGGACGACGAAAACCGCCTCCTCCTTTCCGGGCTGGAAAATCTTGTCGACCTTGCCCCCGGTGAGCTTGCGGTTGATCTCGTCCGTCACGAAACGGAGCATCGCTGCGTCAAAAGCCATTGTGAACCACTCCAGTCAGGTAAAATCGAAAAACGCCGCGTCGTCCTCCCCGGATTTGCGGAAGACAATGGGATAGACGGCGTTCGCAAGCGTGAATCCCGCCTTCTCCGCGCACCGGACGCTCTCTTCGTTCCGGCAGGAGGTGACGTACTGGACCTTCGCCCCCCGCGCCAGCAGATACGCCGTCAGCTGAGACGCGCAGGCGGGACCGAAGCCCCTGCCCCGGAAAGCGGGCGCGCATTCGACGCTCAGCTCGCAGAAGCCCTCGTCCTCGGAAATGTCGTTCAGCCCCGCGAAGCAGACGATCCGCCCGTCTCCGTCCCGCACGACCGCCATCCGGTCGAGGGGATCCCCGGGGTCGAGGCGGAATTCGTCAAGGGGGAGGTCCTCGTCCCAGCGCTCCCCGTCGAGGGTCGGGACGATCTCGCAGTCCGGGGCCGGGAGGGGGGTATAGCCTTCGCCGGGCCGGAAGTCGAAGAGGGGATAGTCCTCCCCGTCGATCTCGTCGTAGCCGAAGGGGGCGTAAACCGGCGAGAGCTCCCGGCAGAGAAAGGCGATCGCTTCCTCTGAGAGCGGATCCGAGGCGTAAAGTTCCTCGAACCGGCGGCAGATCTCCGCGGCCCCCGAGAACGCGAGGATCTTCATCTCCCCGCCGTCCGCCGGCACGGTCAGCTGGACGGGCACGGCGATGGGGGATCCTTCGGCAAAGACTGCCTTCTCGAATCCGGGATCTTCGGTCACGATCATGCCGCGCGCTCCTTTCCCTCTCCGAAGAGACCGAGTCCGTCCCCGCCGCCTTCCGCGATCTGCGGGCTGTCCGCGGGGGTCCCGTTGGCGATCACAAAGAAATAGTCGGGGAAACGGGCGTCCACCGGATCTTCCCTCTCCCGTCCGAAGAGCCCCGTCACGAAGCGGTAGTAGGCGTAGAATCCGCCCAGCCTCCGGTTGACGAGGAAATAGCATCCGGGATCCTGTCCGGTCAGGGGGAAGTTCAGCTGTCCCCGCTCCCCTTCCCGTTCTGGCTCCGCGGCGTAGTAGATCTCCGAGTACAGGATCTTCTTCCCGGGCATCGCTTCCCGGAGCCTGTCGGGAAATCCGCCGTCCAGTTCTCCGAGGTCCACAGCGCAGAGGGCGGTGCGGGGAGTCTTATCGAAGGCCGCGGCGATCCGCTCCTCGAGGCTCAGCTCCTCCGGGTCGAGATAGGAGAGCACGCCGAAGCTCTTCTGCTCCGCCATCGTGCTGTTGACATAGAAGATCTCGCCGATGTAGTCGCAGCAGTCCCCGGACAGTCCGGTGGCGTCCCGGAGGGTTTCCGCCCGCTTGGAGAAGCCCTCCTCCCGGGTCTGGCGCAGCATGCTCGCCGCGAGGGTGTTCTGGGTCTGGGTGAGGGGGAGCAGGACCGCGGAAATGTCGTTGTTCTGCTTGACGAACCGGGTAAAGTGGCCGAGCACGTCGTAGCTCTCCGCCACCGAAAAATCCATGCCGAGGACGATGAGGTCCGCCTCGCCGACGTCCATGCGCGCGTCGTAGTAGACGGCGTAGGTGTTGGTATCCGGCCGGAACTTCTCCGCCCTGAGCCTCAGCGGCACCGCGAACACCTTTTCGAGCCCGGACGGCGTCACGAACAAAAGCGCAAGCCCCTGCAGCAGAACGACCGCGGCCGCGAAGCAAAGGATTCGTCTGAGGGTCCGTGTCATTTCAGTCCTCCCCGCCAAATGATACGGATGTATTGTACCGTATCCGGCCGCGAAAATCAACAGGATTTCATAAAAACTTTGCTCCCCCGCGTTCATTTTCGCACATCGGGCGGGGGTCGGCGCGGGCCGGGACAAAGAAATGTTACAATTATTCAATTTCTGCGGTGGAAATCCGTTTTTCGATGTGATATAATAAGGAGTAAGTATTCTCTCGGCGAACCCTGACTGAAAGGAAAAATCCCCCACAATGCCGACCTACCGTGAAAACATCGAGCGGCTTTCCGTCCCCGTGATCCCCATGCGGGGCATCGTCGCTTTTCCCTCAAACAACATCAATTTTGAGCTGGAGCGCGATATTTCGAAGAATGCCTGCCAGGCTGCCGTCTCCGGCGATATGATCGTTTTTCTCCTGACCCAGCGCCGGGTCGAAACCGAAAACCCCACCGCCGACGATCTCTTTACCGTCGGCTGCGTCGCCCGCGTCAAGCAGTCCGTGAAGAACCCGAAGACCGGCACCGTCCGCGTCGTGGCGGAGGGCTTCTGCCGCGGGACCCTCCTGGAACTGAAAGAGGCGGAGGGCTACTATACCGCGGACATCCTCTCGAAGACCGTCTCCGCGGATCTGAACGAGCGCGACATCCGCACCGAAGCCCTCCTCGGCGAACTGCGGGACAAGATGGCGGAAATGCTCCGCTACCGGCCCGCCTTCTCCCAGAGCTTCGAGCTCGCCGCCCGCTCCATCACCAATCCCGGCCTGCTCTCCGACTTCATCGCGGCCCAGCTTTTCGTGCGCTACGAGGACAAGCAGGCGGTGCTCGAGGAATACGATCCCCTGCGCCGGGCGGAGAGGACCCTGCTTCTCATGGAAACCGAACTCGATCTTCTCCAGACGGAGCTCGAGATCCATCAGAAGGTCAAGCAGGCGATGGACGACAACCAGCGGGACTACTACCTCCGCGAACAGCTCAAGGCCATCGAATACGAGCTGGGCGTCGGCGAGGACGGGGACGAACTCCGCAAGCGGATGGAGGGCGTGAAGCTCCCCGAAAAGGTCCGGGAAAAGCTCGACAAGGAGATCGTCAAGCTCGGGCGCATGTCCCCCGGATCCCCCGAGGCCGCGGTGATCTACAACTACGTCGACACCTGCCTGAACATCCCGTGGGACAAGAAGACCCGGGACCGGGTAGACGTGGACGCCGCCCGCAGGATCCTCGACGCGGACCACGACGGCCTCACGAAGATCAAGGAGCGCATCCTCGAATTCCTCGCCGTCAAGCAGCTGAATCCCGATCTGAAAAACCAGATCCTCTGCTTCGTCGGCCCGCCCGGCGTCGGCAAGACCTCCCTCGGAGCCTCCATCGCCCGGGCCATGAAGCGGAAATACGTCCGGGTCTCCCTCGGCGGCATCCGGGACGAAAGCGATATCCGGGGCCACCGCAAGACCTACATCGGTTCCATGCCCGGCCGCATCATCGACGCGCTCACCCAGTGCGGGACGCTGAACCCGGTCATGCTTCTGGACGAGGTGGACAAGATGTGCCAGGACGTCCACGGCGACCCGGCCTCCGCCCTCCTCGAAGTGCTGGACGGCGAGCAGAACCACGCCTTCCGCGACCACTTCATCGAACTCCCGGTGGACCTCTCCGACATTCTCTTCATCTGCACGGCGAACACCCTCGACACCGTTCCCCGGCCCCTGCTCGACCGGATGGAGGTCATCGAGCTCAACACCTACACGCCCTCGGAGAAGCTCTCCATCGCGAAGAACCACCTGCTTCCGAAACAGCTCAAGCGTCACGGGCTCAACCGCCGGACCTTGAAAATCACCGACGCGGCCATCTCCGGCATCATCGACGGGTACACCCGGGAATCCGGCGTCCGCAATCTCGAGAGAGAACTCGGATCCCTCTGCCGCAAGGGCGCGAAGGTCCTCGTGGAAGAAGGACGGAAGAACCTCGTGATCGACGGAACGGATCTCGAACATTACCTCGGACCGCGTAAGTTCATCGACGACGAAGCGTCCGCCGCGGATCTCGTCGGGGTCACGAACGGCCTCGCGTGGACCGAAGTCGGCGGGGATCTCTTAAAAGTCGAAGTCCTGCCCGTGGAAGGGAACGGCAAGATCGAGCTGACCGGCCAGCTCGGCGACGTCATGAAGGAATCCGCCCGGATCGCGGTCACCTGGCTGCGCGCCCACGCGGACGAATACGGCGTCCCGAAGGATTTCTACAAGACGAAGGACATCCACATCCACGTCCCCGAAGGCGCGACCCCGAAGGACGGTCCCTCCGCCGGCGTCACCATGACGACCTCGCTGGTCTCCGCCCTCTCCGGCATCCCCGTCCGGCACGACATCGCCATGACCGGGGAGATCACCCTGACCGGCCGCGTCCTCGCCATCGGCGGACTGCGTGAGAAATCCACCGCCGCCTACACCCGGGGGATCCGCACCCTTCTCATTCCGAAGGACAATATGCGGGACATCCCCGAGCTCGACGCCGCCGTCCGGGAGGGAGTGACCTTCATCCCCTGCACCACCCTCACCGACGTCCTCGGCCGCGCGCTGGCGAAACCCGCCGCCGAAGAATCCCTTCCGGTGATCGAAGCCCCGGGGGAGACCCTTTCGGACAGCGGAGCCGCGGAGTTTCCGATGGTCCCGCCCCAGCCGAACGGCCCGAGCCGCGTCCATCTCTGATCCGGCTCCGGAGGAGGAGGCCCCATGAAACCGAATCTCAACAACGTCACTCTGAAAATCACGGCGGGTCTGCCGAAACAGTTTCCCGCCTCCCCCCTCCCGCAGATCGCCTTTTCGGGCCGGTCCAACGTCGGCAAGAGTTCCCTCATCAACTGCCTGCTCGGGCGCAAAAACCTCGCCCGGGTCAGCGGTGAGCCGGGAAAGACGATCACCGTCAATTTCTACGATCTGGACGGCAAGCTCTATCTGGTGGACCTTCCGGGCTACGGCTACGCGAAGCGGTCCCCGGAGGAGAAGAAACGCTGGTCCGCCCTGACCGACGGCTATTTCACCTCCAACCCGAACATCGGCGCCCTGAAGCTGGTGATCCAGCTGATCGACAGCCGCACCGGCCTCACCGCCGACGACCGGGACATGCTCCTGTATCTCACGGAAACCGGCCTGCCCCACATCATCGCCGCGACGAAGGCCGACAAACTCAACGCGACAGAGACGGGAAAATTCCTCTCCGGGATGGGAGAAGATCCCCTGACGCAGAGGGTCCCCCTCGTGCTCTGCTCCTCGAAATCCGGGCTCGGCCGCGACGCGCTCTGGAAAGCGATCCTCGACGCCGCGGACCCCCGCTGAACATGAAAAGAGAAAGAGGTCTCCATGCTTCTTCACCCCTCCTTTGACGTGAACGCCGCCGGGCATCTCACCGTCGCCGGATTCGACGCCTGCGAGCTCGCGGAGCAATTCGGCACCCCGGCGTATTTCCTCGACGAGGACGCGGTCCGGGCCCAGTGCCGCCTTTACCGGGAAGCGTTCCGGGAATCCTTCGGCGGCTCCTCCCTGCCCGCCTACGCCGGAAAAGCCCTCTGCTGCAAGAAGATCTACTCGGTCATCGCGGAAGAGGGACTGGCGGCGGACTGCGTGTCCCCCGGCGAACTCCACACCGCCTATAAAGCCGGATTCCCGATGGAGAAAGTCTTCTTCCACGGGAACAACAAGACGGACGAGGATCTGCGCTATGCCCTCGATCTCGGCGTCGGCCACATCGTCGTCGACGGCTGGGACGAGCTGTGCGCCCTCGAAAAGATCGCCGCGGAGAAGGACGCCCGTCCCCGGATCCTGCTCCGCATCACCCCCGGCATCGACCCCCACACCCACAAGAAGATCGTCACGGGGAGCGTCGATTCGAAATTCGGCGTCGCCGTCGCCACGGGGCAGGCCTTCGGATTCGTCCGGGACGCCCTCGGCTGCTCCCATCTCGTCCTCGACGGCTTCCACTGCCACGTCGGGTCCCAGATCTTCGACACCGAGCCCTTCGAGGACGCCTGCGACATCATGCTCGCCTTCATCGCGAAGGTCCGGGCGGATTTCGGGTTCGAGGCGAAGATCCTCAATCTCGGCGGGGGCTTCGGCGTCCGCTACGTGGAGGACGATCCGGAGGTGGATATCCGGGGGAACATCGCAAGACTCGGCGCGGAGATCGACCGGATGTGCGCCCTCTACGGCGTGGAAAAACCGGCCGTCGTGATGGAGCCGGGACGCTCGATCGTGGCCGCCGCGGGATGCACCCTTTACACCTGCGGGACGGTGAAGAGCATCCCCGGGTTCCGCAACTACGTCTCCGTGGACGGGGGGATGCCGGACAACCCGCGCTACGCCCTCTACCAGTCCAGATACACGATCGTCAACGCCTCCCGCGCCTCCGCACCGGCGGATTTCCCCTGCACGGTTGCCGGACGGTGCTGCGAGAGCGGGGATCTTCTCTCCGAGGATGCCGTCCTCGCCGAACCGAAACGGGGGGACATCATCGCAGTGCTCGTCACCGGGGCCTACAACTATTCGATGGCCTCGAACTACAACCGCATCCCGCGTCCTCCGCTCGTTCTGCTCTCGAAGCGGGGCGCGGAGATCGCCGTCCGCCGGGAGACTTACGAGGACCTCACCGCCCTCGATCTCTGACGGACCGCCTCTCCGATTCACACAGAAGCGTCCGCATTGTTTCCCTGTGAAATCGGTACCGAAACCCGAAAGGAATTTTCATGATCTCGAGACTGTCCGGACTTCTCTCCGATCCTTTGAGCTTTCTGCTGACCCTGCCCTGCATCCTGCTCGCCCTGAGCGGACACGAATTCGCGCACGGGTGGATGGCATGGAAACTCGGGGACCCCACGGCGCGCAATCTCGGAAGGCTGACCCTCAATCCGCTGAAGCACCTCGACCCGGTGGGCACGCTCTGCATGGTGTTCTTCGGATTCGGCTGGGCGCGGCCCGTCCCCGTGAACGCCCGCTATTTCAAAAACAACCGGCGGGATTTCGCCCTCACAGCCCTCGCCGGTCCCGCGGCCAATTTCATCATGGCGTTTCTCGGGCTCTTCCTTCTGCATCTTCTGTTCTTCCTCTCGACGGCCTTCCCGCCCTCCTCGGAATTCGGCACGCGGCTCTGGATGGCGGGGCTGAGGATGGCGCAGTCCTTCGTCATTCTCAATATCTCCCTCGGGGTCTTCAATCTGATCCCCTGCCCGCCGCTGGACGGATCGCGGATCTTCCTCGTCTGGCTGCCCCCGAAGTACTATTTCGGCGTGATGCAGTACGAGCGGTACATCCAGCTCGGGCTGATGCTCCTGCTCTGGCTGGGACTGCTCTCGAAGCCCCTCATGTTCGGCGTGAACGGGCTGTATTCCCTGATGGACTGGGTCATCACCCGGATCCCCTTCTTCCGCATCGGGTGACGCGATGGAAGCTCTCCGATACAGGATCGAAGCCTTCGAAGGTCCGCTGGATCTTCTGCTGACGCTCGTCGAAAAGCACAAGATGGACATTGCGGACGTGCCGATCGACCTGCTCTGCGACCAGTACATGGACTACATCCGGGACGCCGAAGAGCGGGACGTGGAACTGGCCTGCGAATTCCTCTCGATGGCCGCGGAGCTCATGCTCATCAAAAGCCGGATGCTCCTGCCCCGGGATCCCGCGAAGAACGAGGACCCCCGCAAGCCCCTGGCCGACGCCCTGATGGAATACCGGCGCGCGAAACTGGCGGCCGCGGAGCTCTCCGGGCTCTTCGACATCTACGGGACCCGGACGGCGAAGGAACAGGACGACATTTCCCCCGACCGGACCTACGTGGCCGACCACGACGCGGATCTGCTCCGGGCCGCCCTCAGCCGGGTGCTGACGGAAGCGCGCCTGACGGAGAAGACCGCCCACACCGCCTTCGAGGAGATCGTCCACGCGCCGCGGATCCCGGTGGAAACGGTGATGGGGACGCTGATTTCGAAGCTGAAAGAGCAGAACCTCTGGCTGGACGGGTATTTCCGGGATTCCGCGGACCGCTCCGAATGCGTGGCGAAGTTCATCGGGATCCTCGAACTGTTGAAATCCCACATCGTCGCGCTGGACGAGATCCCGGCGGAGGACGGCGTGTCGGACATGGACGCCCATGTGGAACTGAGGCTGGCGGCGACGGAAGAAGAGATCGCGGCCGCCAATCTCAGCACGGATATTTATTGATTCCAGAGACTACGGAGTTTCAGAGACAAACATGACGGAAACGGAAAACGGCGGGGTCCCGGTCTCCCGCTCTCCCGACGAGCAGTTCGCGGTGATCGAGGCCTGCCTCTTCGCCGCCGGTCATCCCCTGACCTACGCGCGTCTGGGAGAAGTGCTCGGGCTGACCCCCGCGGAATGCGCCGACGCCGTGGAAAAGATGGCCGCCGGCTACAACAATTCGGATCTTCCGAGAGGCGTGATGCTGGCGCGCTACCCGGATTCCTGCCAGCTCTGCACGAAAGAGCAGTACGGCGCGGAGATCAAACAGGCTCTCGGCATCCGGCGGGGCGGGCGGCTCTCGGGCTCCCTGCTGGAGGTGCTGGCGGTGATCGCCTACAACCAGCCGAGCACGAGGACCTTCGTGGACGCCGTGCGGGGGGTGGATTCCTCCTATGCGGTGAACGCCCTGCTCGAAAAGAATCTCATCGAACCCTGCGGCAGGCTGGACGTTCCGGGGCGTCCCACTCTCTACCGCACCACCACCGATTTTCTCCGGGTCTTCGGCATCGGCGCGCTGGACGAACTCCCCGCCGTCAAGCTGAAAACCGACACGGGCGAGAACATCGAAATCACCCCGGGATCCTCCTTCTTCGGAGAACCCGAAGAAGGATAAAAAACGCGAAGGGAGGCGGGCCGGACATGATCGCGCTCTACATCATCCTCGGCATCGTTCTCTTTTTCGCCCTGATCTTTTCGCTCAAAATCAAGGTCTATCTCCGGCTGGAAGACGAGCTGAGGGTGCGGGCGGGAGTCGGTCCCGTGGTCCTCACCCTGGTGCCGTCGAAGCCGAAAAAGCCGCTGAACGAGAAGGACTTCACCCGCGAAAAGCACGAAAAGCGGCTCGAAAAAGACCGGGCCGAAGCCAGGAAAAAAGCGGAAAAGGCCGCCCGGAAAAAAGCCGAGAAGGCAGAAAAGGACCGCAGGAAGAAAGAGGCCGCAAAGCTCGCCGAGGCCGCGAAAACGGCGGCGGATAATCCCGACGAATCGAACGCCGCCTCCAAGATCGAAACGATCCTCGCGCTGGTCGAATTCGTCCTCGGGGAGCTTCCGAAACTGGCCTCGTATTTCCACACCGACATCAGGCGGCTGGATATCACGGTGGGCGGACCGGACGCCGCGGCTGTCGCTCTGAACTACGGGCGGATCTGCGCGGCCTCTTCCCTTCTGCTGGAACTGCTCCGGAACAAGACCGCCCTCCGTCCGAGAACGAATCGCGACATCTCGGTGCGGGCGGACTTCTGCGCGGAGAAAACGGTTTTCCGCGTGGATCTCAGCCTGAAGATCCGCATATTCTCCTTTATCCGCATCGGCTGGCACGCCCTCGTCTGGTTCATCGGACAGAAGATCGAAGAGGCGCGCGCCTGAATCCCTTTTTCCGAAATCAAACCGCATCATTCCCCTGCACACAGGAGGTCGTTATGGCAGACAACAACCGAATCGGCGACATCACGAAAACTTCCCTCGACTCCATCCGCGCCATGCTGGACCCCAACACGGTGGTGGGCAATCCCATCGAGACCGCGGCGGGCACCACCATCATCCCGATCTCGAAGGTGAGCGTCGGCTACGCGTCCGGCGGCATCGACTACGCGGGCAAGAAGGACGTGTCGAACAAACCGAACAATTTCGGCGGCGGCGGGGGCACCGGCGTCTCCGTCACGCCCGTGGCCTTTCTCGTCGTAAACAAGGAGGGAGAAGTCAGCGTTCTGAACGTCTCGACCTCCGCCTCCTCCACGGCTCCGGCCGACGCGGTCTCGCAGGTGGTCGGATTCCTCGAGCGGTCCCCCGATTTGCTCGAACGCATCAAAGGCGTTTTCTCCAAAAAAGGAGAAGAGAACAAGATCTGACGGAATTCTCCGGGGATAATCGGACGGATCGGAGCGCATACTGACGGCTGTAATGTCGTATTCGGCGCGGTCCGTCTTTTTCGGATCGGCCTGATCCCGAGGTGATCCGTCATGAAACGCTTCGCTATCCTTCTGCTCGCCTTCTTTTTCCTCCTTCCGTCCGCGGTTTCGGCCTCCGTTCCCGGGACGGATCTGCCCGATGTGTCCGCCGGGGCCGCCTGCCTCTACGAACCGTCGACCGGGACTTTCCTCTATGAGAAGAACGCCTCCGAACGGCTCCCGATGGCCTCGACGACAAAGATCATGACCGCCCTCGCCGCGCTGGAAGCCGTTCCTCCCGATACGGTGATCGCGGCGGCTCCCGAGGCCTGCCGGGTGGAGGGATCCGGGATCGGACTGAAACCCGGGGAGGAGCGGACCGTCGAAGAACTGCTCTGGGCTCTCCTGCTCGAAAGCGCGAACGACGCCGCCGAGGCTCTGGCTTACGGGATCTCGGGCGGGACCGGGGCTTTTGCCGATCTGATGAACGAAAAGGCCGCGGAGCTTGGGCTCATAGACACGCATTTCGTCAATCCCCACGGTCTCGACGACCCGGAGCACTACACCACGGCCCGGGATCTGGCGATTCTGACCGCCGCGGCGATGGAAAACGAAACTTTCCGGAAGATGGTCGCCTCCCCGCGGCACGAGATCCCGAAGACGGAGGGCACCCGGGTCCTGCTCAATCACAACCGCCTGCTGAGAGAGCGGGGAGATGTGATCGGCGTCAAGACCGGATTCACGAAACGAAGCGGACGCTGTCTCGTGACCGCCGCGGAAAGGGACGGGGTGATGCTCATCGCCGTGACCCTGAACGCCCCGGACGACTGGCGGGATCACGCCTCCCTCTACGACGCCGCCTTTCCCCGCTGTCATGCCGTGACACTGGCGAGATCCGGCGCGCTGGACGTTCGGATCCCCTGCCCCACGGCTCCGGGCGGATGCATCCACGCCTCGAACCGGGAAGAACTCGGGCGGATCTTCTTCGGTCCCGTTCCTGAGATCGCGGCGCGGATCGAGACGAAGCGGCTGCTCTTTCCGCCTGTCCGCGCGGGGGAGGAGGTCGGCCGGGTCGTCTATTCGTCGGCGGAGGGGGAGATCGGATCCGTCCCGCTGTACGCCGCCTCCGATATTCCCGCCCCCGCGGCGCCTCCGTCCCTCTTCGGGAAACTGACGGAGATCTTCAGGGGTGCGGAGCAAACCGGATAAATCACATGCAACAGAAAAACATGGAACCCATACGACTCCAGAAATATCTCACCGACTGCGGCGTCATGTCCCGGCGCGCGTCGGAAAAGGAGATCCTGGCCGGGCACGTCTCGGTCAACGGGATCCCCGCCTCCCTCGGGCAGAAGATCACGCCGGGGGAGGACACGGTGACAGTGCGCGGAAAGCCCGTCGTCCCGCGTCCGGCCGGATCCGGGGGGGACTACACCTATATCCTGCTCAACAAGCCGGCGGGGTACGTCACCACCATGTCGGACGACGGGGGGCGGAAGACCGTGGCGGACCTGATCCGGGACGTGGGGACGCGGGTCTATCCCGTGGGACGGCTCGATCTCTGGTCCGACGGGCTCCTGCTCTGCACGGACGACGGAGAAGTGACCAACCGCCTGCTCCATCCCTCCCACGAGGTTCCGAAGCAGTATCTCGCCACCCTGAACGCCCTTCTGACGGAGGAAGATCTCGCCGCGCTGGCGGAACCCTTTGAACTGGAGGGCTACATGCTCCGCCCCTTCGGCGTCGATTTCGTCCGCTACGCGAAGCAGGGAGGCGCGAACACCACCGTGGTCCGTTTCACGCTCTGGGAGGGGAGGAACCGGGAGATCCGCAAGATCTGCGCCCACTACGGCGTCACCCTCTCCCGCCTCACGCGCATCGCCATCGGGGAACTCTCGCTGAAAGGGATCGCCCCGGGCAATTGGCGGCGCCTCACCCCCGAAGAGACCGCCTATCTCAAATCCATCCACTGACCTGCGAGGTACAAGATGTTCGAAGTCCAGCCCGTCCGCTCCCGGGAACTGCAGGAGCAGATCGCCCGCGCCGTCGGATGCCCGTATTATGAAAACACCTTCGCGTTCTACGCCGGAGAACTGTCCGACGACGCGAAGGAAGTGACCGCCCTCATCGGTCTCTGTCAGTTCACCTACGCCCCGGAGGAAGCCGTGATCCGCTCGGTGGGCGTCATGCCCGGATCGGAAGACGACGAAGCCGTGACCGTGCTCGTGCGGGGCGTGATGGCGTTTCTGAACCGGGCGGAGATCCCGTTCGTCTACATAGAGGAGGCCGCCGCGGACCCGGAGAGCATCCGCCGCTGGAGCTTCCGCCCCATGAAGGACGGTCGGCTCGGGATCGATCTGCACAAATTCTACCTCTCCCCCTGTCATTATGAAGGAAGCGAAGAGAAATAGACCGCTCCAGGTGGTGGCCGCGCCGGATTCCTTCAAGGGGTGCCTCACCTCGGAAGAAGCCGGGGAAGCCGTCCGCCGCGGAGTCCTCGCCCGGGATCCCGGGGCCGTCGTGAAGGTCCTGCCCGTGGGAGACGGAGGAGAAGGGACCGCCCGCGCCGTCATGTCCGCGAAAAACGCCGGGGTCCGCAGAATCACGGTCCCCGACACCCACGGTTTTCCGACGGATGCGGAATTCGGATGGATCGCCGGGAAAGCGGGACCCGTCGCCGTGTTCGACATGGCCGCGGCTTCGGGGATCCGGTTCGCGGAGTCCCACGGGCTCGATTACGGCAAAAGCTCCACGGCGGGGGTCGGACGCATGATCCGGGAAGCCCTCGCGCTCGGGGCGGCGGAGATCGTCGTCGGGCTCGGCGGCAGCGGCACGGGGGACGGCGGGATCGGGGCTCTCGCGGCTCTGGGTGCGCGGTTTTACGGAAAGGACGGCGCGCTTTTGTCCGATCCGAAGACCGAAGATCTCGGACGGGCCGTCTCCGCCGATCTCACCCCCGTCCGGGAACTGCTCCGGGGGACGAAGCTGACCCTGCTTTATGATTCGGACGTCCCGCTGAACGGGGAGCGCGGAGCCGTGCGGATGTATTCCCGGCAGAAGGGCGCGCAGAAAGAGGACATTCCGCGTCTTGCCGCCGATATGGAACGGTACGCGGAAGTCTGCGACAGGGCGGCCGGGGAATCTCTGTCCCGTGCGGCGGGTGCAGGGGCGGCAGGCGGGCTCGGATACGGGCTCTCCCTCGTCGGCGGGATCCTCACCCCCGGCGCGGCTTACGTTCTCGAAATCGTCGGACTGGAAGAGGCAGCCCGGGACGCCGATCTCGTCGTGACGGGCGAAGGAAAGACCGACGTCCAGACCGCCACCGGGAAACTGCCCCTCGCCGTCGCCATGGCCGCGAAGCGCGTCAATCCCGGGGTGAAGACCGTCTGCCTCTGCGCCGTCGACGAATCGACCCGGGAACTCTATGAACAGGGGACGGACGCCGTATTCGCCCTCGCCGACCGCCCGATGACCGCCGAAGAATCCATGCGCCGCGCGGCAGAGCTGATCGAAAAAGCGGCGTACAACATGACAGGCCTGCTGTGAGCAGAAAAGGACCGTCCGGTTCGTCCCCCGCGTCGAGGGATCCCGGACGGTTTTCATACTATTTCCGTTCTAAATGATGTCATCCAGAGATATCGCTGTTCTTTTCTCCTTTATCGAGGAGAAAAGAACCAAAAGAGGAACTCCTAGAAAG
>CACZNC010000048.1 GCA_902782445.1 uncultured Ruminococcus sp. | reverse complement strand
GGCCTCCTTTCCCAGACTAAATTCTACCCCTTTTTCCTTCCCACGGTAAATTCCACCTCAAATTCCACTGTGGAATTTACTTTGGGAATTCACTCTCCGCATTTTTCAATAAATTTTCGGTCCTATGCTCTTGACAGATTGGGCATTTTGGTGATATAATAACGTATGCTTTTTATTTGATAAAGTGTCCGGGCCGTGCCGCAGCGGACTGGGAGGTGCCGTATGCCGGGGTATGAGAGAATCCTTGTGGCGTCGTCGAAGGGCGGCGTCGGCAAAAGCACCGCGGCTCTCGGTCTTGCCGCCGAATTCGCGCGCCTCGGGAAGCGGAGCTTGCTCCTCGATCTGGACGTCACGAGCCGCAGTCTCGACCTTCTGACCGGATGCGCGGACAACGCCCTCTTCACCTTCGCCGATCTGCTCTCCGGGACCTCTCCCGAGACTACCGTGACGCGCCCCTTCCCCTCCCTCCCCGGTCTGATGCTCCTCCCCGCTCCCGCCTCCCGGAGGCTGGCCGAGCTGGAAGAAGAACGGGGGACTTCCGCCGCGGATCTGATCCGGGAAGGGCTGGACAAGATCCTCGCGTGGGAGGGCTTCGACATCCTCGTATGCGACACGGGCGGAGGCCTCGATCTCGCCTGCGCGGCCGCGCCGTATTTTCCCTTCATCCTCGTCGCGGCGGAACAGAGCCAGACTTCGATCCGCGCCGCCGAATATGCCGCATCCCGTCTCGAACGGTGCGGAGGCCGCGCGATCCGTCTCTGCGTCTGCGCCTTCGATCTCTCCGCCGTCAAAAAGGAGAAAAGGGCGGGCGTCATCGAAATGATCGACGCGAGCTCCCTCCAGTGCGTCGGCGTGATCCCCTTCGACCCGCGCCTGCAGAAGATCCAGGACGCAGGACAGCTCCCCCCCCGGAAATCCCCCGTCACAGCCGCCTGCCGCAACATCGCCCGCCGCCTCATGGGCTACGACGTCCGCCTGTTCGACGGCATTCCGGCCCTCTCCCGCCGGAGAAGACTCGCGCTCTGATCCCCTCCCGGCTCCGTGCCGGCATCATCATACGAAAGGAACGGATGTAACATGGACATCGCCCTCATTGCAGACGACACCAAAAAGGAACTTATGACGCAGTTCTGTATCGCCTACTGCGGCATCTTATCGAAGCACCACATCTGCGCCACCAGCATCACAGGGAAATATGTTCAGGAAGCGACCGGACTCGAAATCGAGAAACTCCTGCCCGGTTCTCACGGCGGAGCGCAGCAGATCACTTCCCGCATTTCCTACAACGAGATCGACGTCCTGCTTTACTTCCGGAGCACGACGCCCAACCGGGAATTCGACGAGAACGAACACAACCTCTTCCGCATGTGCGACGTCCACAACGTGCCGATGGCGACGAACATCGCGACCGCGGAGGTCCTGATCTGCGCTCTCGACCACGGAGATCTTGACTGGCGCGAGATCGTCAATCCCCGCTCGGATTACAACCGCCGCCGCCGCGGACTGACGTACTGAGGATCCCCCCGAACATCCCGTCTCCCTCCCGAAACAGGACAGGGAGACGTTTTTTCTGCCGAAAGCCGAAAGACCCCGCCTTTTGAAATCAGCAACGACGGACTCGGTGACTGCGTCGACCGGCTTGGTGACTGCGTCGACCGATCCGTCGGCGGAGGAAAGTGTACCTTCATGAAAGGTGTTTCAGGACGAGCACAGCTGAATCGAAACCTGTTTCCATGTCTTCGCGCACATATTCAGATTCAGACAGACGTGCAACCCGAACCGCACGATCAAAAATCTGTCAGGACGAAACATGGAGTTTGACGAAGAGGCGGAGTGTTCCACGTGAAACAATTCCTAATTCATCATTCTGAATTCTGAATTTCATTCCTAATTCCTCATTCACTCCTCACTCCTAACTCCTCACTCGTTCTACTAACAACTAGCCGCTAACGACTTACAACTAAAAAGGAGTCTTTTTATGGTTCGAATCCTGTGCCTCGGCGACGTCGTGGGGGAGGAGGGCGTCCGCCTGCTCGAAAAGGACGGGCGGCTGAAAAAGCTGATCGCGGAGAAAAAAGCCGATCTCACCGTCGTCAACGGCGAAAACTCGGCCCCCGGGAACGGGATCTCCCGCGAATCCGCCGAACGCCTCCTCGATGCCGGAGCAGACGTCGTCACCGGCGGGAACCACACCTTCCGATGCCGCGACGTCTACCGGATGCTCGACGACGCCGACGCCCTGATCCGCCCGGTCAACTACCCCGCCGAAGCCCCCGGGATGGGCTGGCTGATCGCCGAAGTCCGGGGATACCGGGTGCTGGTGCTGAACGCCGCGGGGGGCGTCTGGATGGATCCCGTCGTGCCGCCCGCGGAAGCCGTCGCGAAGATCCTCAAAAACGAGCGGGGGACCTACGATCTCTCCGTCTGCGACCTGCACGCGGAGGCGACCTCGGAAAAGCTCTTCTTCGCCCGGTACTTCGACGGGAAACTCACCGCGGTCTTCGGCACCCACACCCACGTCCAGACCGCCGACGAGCAGATCCTTCCGGGCGGGACGGGGTATATCACGGACGTCGGCATGTGCGGTTCCATGAACGGCATCCTGGGCGTCCGCACCGACTGCGTCGTCAAAAAATTCACCCTCCGCACGCCGGAGAAATTCGAGCCCGCCGAGGGGAACCCCATGATCCACGGCGTCCTCTTCACCGCCGACGAAAAAACAGGCAGATGCGCCGCCGTGGAACGAATCTGCGAAAAATAAGAAAAGAAACCGTCCGGAACGGAACCGCAAAGGTTCGCCGAACGGTTTTTATTTGTTTAAAACAGAAGGATAACGTCTGAGAACCAGCCTCTGACCACTAGCAGCTAATCTGGCCGCTTCCTTTCCACAGGTGCACGACGAACATATCCTCCTCCATGTCGAGGCCGTGGGAACCGAATCCGCCGTCGATCTCGTGACAGCCGTGATCCGGGAGGAAGCCCGTGACCCAGCGTTTTCCCTTCCATGCCCGGGAAGCCGTGTCCGTCAGTCTCCGGTATGCTTCCGCGTTCTGTCTGAGAGCGGCGAGGGATTCCTTCGCTTCCGGGCCGTGGCCGTGCATCGTTGCATCGTAGTTCCCGTTGTAGGCGACGATCAGATCGTGCCGGTCCCCGCGGATCAGTTCTTCGACTTTGGCGTTCACCTCTTCCGGCGTGTCGAAGATGAAATAGTCCATGTCCCGCTCCCGGAAGATCATCGAAATGCTGTCCGTCCCGGTGGAGCATATCGCGGGTTTCAGCCCGGCCCCGATCAGCGCGTCGAAGAGGGTCTTCACGGTCAGCACCGGCTTGACATACGCCCGGATCCCGTGGTCCGCCGGCATCAGGCCTGAATACATCGAGGCAAAGCAGACCGGCGTCACGCTCGGCATCACCGACTCCATGCGGAGGACAAGGGGATCGAGTCCGAGGGCAGGCGCGAAGAGATCCCGGTATTTCTCAAAGATCCACCACGCGACGGCGTCCGGATTGTAGAGGAGCACCCGGTCGGCGCGGCCGTCCTTCGTGAGTGCCGGGACCTCCTCCATCGCGGGGGCGTCGGTGAAAGCTCCGATCCCGAAAAGGGCGGCTGCTGTCGGACATACGGAACGGATATTGTACATGATCGGCTCCTTTCGCGCTGTTCTGCGGGCGGTCAGGCTCCCTCCTCATCCTGGGGCGGGAAGACCCACGATTCGGGGTAGTTTTCGAGATTGCCGAAAGCGAACCCGCCGGCGATGATCTGCTCGATGATCCACGGCGCGAGGTCCAGCGTCTCCGGCGTCTCGTGCATCAGAACGATCAGCGGCCATCCCTTCCTCCCGTCCGCCTCTTTCACGGAGCGTCCGAAGGAGGTGAGGAAGGTCTCGCGGATGTATTCGTAGTCGGATTCCCCCCAGGGGCGCAGGTAGAGGACGGCGTCGTTGGCGGTGGAGTTCCAGTCGAAGATCCGCCAGCCGTTCTCCGTTATTTTTTCCTTCATGGCGAGGGATTTCTCCCCGTCGAGATAGATCCCGAAAGAGCCCCCCGGGAAGCGGAAGATCTTCGGAAGGTCCTCTCCCCCGCCGATCTCACGGGCAGCTTTCTCCCACTCCTCCACGTCGGCGATGAGCGCGTCCGGGGATTCGTAGATCTCCTCGTAGACGTGGGTCATGGTGTGGCAGGCGAGGGTATGGCCCCGGTCGAGGATCATGCGGGCGGAGTCCGGGTATTTCACCACCTCGTCCCCCACCGTGAAGAACGCGGCCTTGATGCCGTATTCGTCGAGAATGTCCAAAAGCTTTTCCGTGCCGTCCTCCGTGGGGCCGTCGTCGAAGGTCAGGTACACGACCCCCGCCTCGCCCGGATCCGGCTGGAACGCCGCTTTTTTCCGGTCGCTGACGTAGAGGGTCACAGGGACGGAGGGGTTCATGTAATAGCCGTTTTCGTCGGAGGATCCGGCGTAGCGCAGGCCGAAGACTTCCCCGGCGGGGGCGGGATTGGGGAGATAGGAGATCTCCGCCGTCATGCCGTGGGCCGCGAGGATGGCCGAGACCGCCGACGCGCTGAGATCCGCGAAGCGGGGGATCGCCTCGTATCCGGTCCGGTCCGCCTCCCCCGAGGGTACGGAAAGAGAAGCCGGATCGTCCAGACGCCGGATCGACGCGATTTTGTCCGCTCTGTTGTATGCGGATTCGATGATCTCGGTGTGGGGCTGGGCTTTCAGGGCGCGGGGCAGGGGCAGGTCCGCACCGTCCGCCGGGAGCAGGGATCCGCGGCTCTCCACCGGCTGCTGTTCCTCAAAGAACTCCGCGATATCGTCCCACTCTTCGGCGAGAAGGACGAAGGGGTTCTCGAAGGAAGCGCAGGAGGAAAAGAGGGCACAGAGGCAGAGGATCAGGAGAAAAAGGGGCAGGATGCGCGTTTTCAAAAGGGGGACTCCCTCTACTTGTTCGATATGATTCGATGATATTATACCATGACCGGGGACGTTTTGCAAGCAGAAAAAGAGAAACCGGCGCGAAATCCTCCCGCCGCTCTTGCAATCGGGGCCGGGACTTGGTATAATAAAGAAAAAGAAAACGAAAATCCCCGGGAGGGACCCCATGGAACCGGAAACCGAAAAAAGAATCACGCCCGGCAAAATCGCGAAGATCCTCGCGCTGATCTTCATTTTCAGCGTCTGCGGACTGTTCGTTCTCCGCTGCTGCATGGTGGCGGACAAGAGCCGCTTCAGCTCCCCCGCCCCCACCGAAGCCCTCCGCGCCGCGTTCGCCGACGGAGAGAGCGGGATCAAAACCGTGAAGGTCTCGGCGGAGCTCGCGGACGACGGGTATTTCGCCGCCTATGCCGTGTTCTGGTCGCCGGAATCCGGGGAAGCCCAGTTCGCGGTCCGCTGGAACCGGAGCGTCTACGGCTACACCGACATCCCCGCGGGGACGGAGTTCGTCTTCCGGCTGGAGAACGAGACCACGGGGGAAAGCTGGCCCACCGTCACGCTGGAGAGCGATTCCAACGGACTGTATCAGTACCGCAGGCTGCGCGCGGAAGGCGTGACTGTCGGCGAGGAAGAACAGCTCACGGCGGTGATGGAACTGCGGGACGGGTTCGAGAGCCGTCAGATCCTGAAACACGCGGAACAGCCGTGGTTGGACTACAAGGTCGGGAACAAGCTCCTCAAACAGCTCCGGTGAAGCCGAAAAACAGAACAACCGTCCGGGGATTTCCTGAACGGTTGTTTTTTGTCTGCGCGGGAACTTATACTATTCTCGTTCTAAAAAGCTAACTATATGGGTTTTGATCGCTCTCCGTAGAGTGCGAACAATCTATGATTGTGAGCTCACATGCGATAACTCTGATAAGGTTGGATGGCTATATTGGTGTGCAAGGGTTCAACCGCACTTAATTGGTATAACCTTGTCCTCCTCCCAATTGAAGTTCTTGCCAGGCTTCTTTCAAGAAGCCGCGTTTCCTTTTTAGCTTGAGATTAGTATTACGCCCGCATTTCCGCGTCGGCCTGTTTGAGCAGTTCGATGATATTCAGCTGCTGCGGACATACGGACTCGCACGCGCCGCATTCCACGCACTTCGAGGCGTCGTGGCCCTCGTCGATGCGCCGCTTGTAATCCCAGTTGCCCTTCATCGGCTCGTTGAACTGGAAGCGGTTGTTCCAGATCGAGAAGATCCGCGGGATCTCCACGTCGTTCGGGCAGGGCATGCAGTACCGGCACCCGGTGCATCCGACCTTGGTGCGGCTGAGATACGCTTCCCGGACCCGGTCCATCAGAGCCTTTTCCTCGTCGGTCATGGCTCCGACGGTGCAGCGGTCGAAGATTTCGAGGTTGTTCTCGGTCTGTTCGAGATTCGTGACGCCGGAGAGCACGGTCGCGATCTGGGGGAAGTCGCAGAGCCAGCGGAAGCCCCACTCCACCGGGGACCGCTTCACCGGGAATTCGTCGAAGACGGCCTGCACGTTGTCCGGAGCCGTCGCCAGCTTGCCGCCCCTGAGTCCTTCCATAATGACCAGCGGGATCCCCTTTTCGCCCGCCAGCTTCACGCCGCGGAGCCCGGCCTGGTTTTCCACGTCCATGTAGTTGAACTGGATCTGGGCCATATCCCAGTCGTAGGCGTTGATGATCTCCTCGAAGGCCTCGTATCCGTCGTGGAAGGAGAAGCAGGCGTAGCGGATCTTGCCCTGCGCCTTCGCCTCGTCGAGGAAGTCCAGCGCGCCGAGATCCCGCATCTTCTCGAAGCTCCCCTTGTTGAGGGCGTGGAGTAGATAGAAGTCGATGTGATCCGTTTCCAGGTCCTCGAGGGATTCGCCGAGGATGCGCCACATATCGTCCTTCGTCTTCACGGGCCAGGTCGGGAGCTTCGTCGCGACGTAGACCTTCTCGCGGTAGCCGTCGCGGAGCGCGTGTCCGAGGGCGATCTCATTCTTCCGCCCGCCCGAATACACGTAGGCGGTGTCGATGTAATTCACGCCGCTGTCGATGGCGTGCCGGATCGCGGGGGTAGAGATCGCTTCGTCCACGACGTCGGTCCCGTCCTCGAGCTTCTTCATGGGGAAGCGCATACATCCGACGCCGAACGCGGACACCTCGATGCCCAGCTTTTCGATTTTTCTGTACTGCATGGTGATCCTCCCTGAGTCTTTTCGGTACGGTTTTATTCTACCATGCTTGTCGCCGCGCGTCAAGGCAATTCCTAAAAAATCCCCGCATTTTTGGATTATTCTGTCCCCGGGCGGAGAAGGACCGAAAAAACTGCCCGGCATCCCGCGGGGTTGACCGGACAGCTTTTCGAAAATCCGTTTTCAGCGTTTCCCCCTCGGATGCAGGGAGCAGAGCGCACGGATCCCCCACGCGAGGAGGGAGGCCGCGAGCAGAAAAACGGAGGTGCCGAGGAGCAAGAAACCCACGAATCCGCCGAAGACCGGCTGCAAGATCTCCGCCCTCGAACAGACGAACACGAGGACCGGCAGAAGCAGCGCGATCCCGGGCACGACCAGCTTCGGCCAGACGGATTTCGCCCGGAACAGCAGGATCAACTCGGCGGCGAGGGCGAGGACAAAGGGCAGGAGGAAGAAGAGGATCCACACATCCATGCTGACGGGGATGATCCGCCGGAAAAACTCCCCGACGGCAGTCCCTTTGAAATAATCTGCGACAGCGGGCAGCACAGCGCACTCCTTTCTCCCCGCTCAGACGATCCGGCGCAGGGTCATGATCTTTGATCCGAAGGGCATGAGGGCAAGGGAGGCCAGTTTGAAGTGCTGGCGTCCGAAGGGGATCCCGACGATGGTGAGGCAGAGCAGCAGCCCCGTCAGGATGTGGCTCATCGCCATCGGGATGCCGGAGATCAGAAGCCACACGACGTTGGCGATCAGCGAAGGCGCGCCGCCTCCGGGGACGACCTCCTTGCCGAAGGGCGCGAGGGTAAGTTTGGCGAATTTGAAGCACTGGCGTCCCCAGGGGATCCCCACGATGGTGATCGACCAGAGCAGTCCTTCGAGGAACCAAGCGAACGCGGAGAGGAATCCGCCGAATACGAGCCAGAGAAAATTGCCGATAAGCGTCACAGAGACCGCCTCCTTTTTTCTTTCTGGTACAAGTATACCGCAGAAATCCCCGGGATGCAAGAGGGATAAGGGCTTTCTAATCCCACTTCACCGAAACTTAAGGATTCTCATGGGAGATCCCTTCTCGAAGGGAAGGAATGAATGAAAGACTTCGCGTTTCGGATTATATGTCCCTGTGCGGGACGGCGGCGTTTCAGGCGCGCATTACACAGGGGGCCACAGCGGGTTCGTGCAGACAATATTTGTCAGGGCTGTTCTATGAGAATCAAACCGTATATCCAAAAAACAGGGCGGACCTTTTTGGGATCCGTCCTGCCTGTCAGGTTTTCTTTGATATGCGCTTACGCTTCAAACACCTGGAACATATAGATTCTTGCGGTGGGGTCGCGGTGCTGGGTCGCGCGGTCGATCCAGAGGCGGAAGTAGCGTCCTTCGACGGGGGCGATGTCGCGGAGGGTCAGATCGTCGTGGTTGTCGGTCACGGTGTCGGCGGTCTTCCATTCCTCGTCCTCGGAAGAACGGTACTGGAGGCTGAAATCGCGGGTGTTGTAGCCGGGGCTCTCCACCGCGCCGCCGTGCATCACGAACCAGCGGTTGACCTTGTAGACCTCGCCGGCGTCGACTTCCAGCCAGAGCTTCCCGCTTTCGTCGGCGGCGCACCACTTGGTCCGGTCGTTTCCGTTCACGGCATTGCAGGCCTTCTCGCGCTCGTTGAACTCGTGGATGGCCTTCGCGGGCTTATTCAGAAGGATGTCGTGGCCGAGCTTTTCCGCTTTGATCTTCACGGTGACGTCCCGGTCGGGCATCTTCACGACGGCGGCGGGACCGAATTCGGCGGAGATGCAGTCCCCTTCCCATCCCTTGAAGACGTACCCGTCGTCGTATTCGCTGGTGCGGACGAGGGCGGTCTTGCCGGTCTGGTAGGAGTACTTCGTCTCATGCCCCGCGCAGTTCACGAGGGTGAGGGTGTGGTAAGGCGCGTCGGAGACTTTCACCCGGTCGTAGAGGTCGCACCAGTGGAGGACCGGAGCGGACTCGAATACGGCGGTTGCCGCGGCGACGAGGATATCCGCGTCGTCCGGGAGGGTGAGGGTCTCGGCTCCGTCCACCGGGATGCGGTAGCGGAAGAGATAGGAGAACAGGTAGAGCCGGTCGCCGTCCTTGTCGTGGGTGTGGGTGAAGGTCTTGGCGATCTCGTCGCGCTTGATGAGCGGGGTCTTTCCGTTGACCAGCTGTTCCCACGCGCCGACGTTGTCATGGAAGTCCTGCACGCTGACGGAGACGGTCTTTTCGCTCTCGGAGAGGTTCTTTCCGCCGAGGGTGAAGACCGCGTTCCTGTCGCCCTTCGCGGAGGCGGCGAGGATCGAGATGACCTTCGCGCCTGCGGGGACTTTCAGGGTCTGACCGCGGCACACGACGGCGTTCTTTCCGTCGGCGGGACCCATCTCGAACGGGACGCCGGAGGAGACGATCTTCTCGTCCCAGAGCTCGGCGGGAACGGAGATGCCCTGGGCGAACTCACCGGCTTCGAAATCGCCGCGGGGGGTGGTGATCCGCTTGTCGTAGAGCAGGCCGATGGGGGCGTACTCCGTCGGGCAGGCGGTCTTTTCCGGGGCTTCGAGGGTCACGGCGAAGGTGCGGACGCCGTACTTGCCGAAATCGAGGGTGAGGGTATTGCCGTCAAAAGCGACGGGCGCGATCTCGTCCTCGTAGCCGTTGGTCTCGGTCACGGAGGTCAGAGGAGCCGCGAAGGTCAGCTTCACGTCTTTCAGCTCGTGTCCGACAGTGTTCTGGACGCGGACGATGATCCGATCCCCCTTCTCCTCCTTCTTCACCGCGCGGACGATCGCCGCGTCGTCGGAGACGGAGACGAAGGAGAGGACCTTCTTCGAACCCTCGTGCTTCGCCGCGCAGAAGGACATCTGGGGCTGGTTGAGCTCGGCGGCTTCCTTCGTGGTCTCGCCGGTCCGGGGGCCCTTGTGTCCCATGATCGAGTAGGTGAAGAGGTTCAGGCCCATATCCTGCCAGTCCTGACCGGATTCCGGGGAGAACGGGGCAAGGGGCGTGTGGATGAGGGTGAGGCGCAGGGTGTTGTCGTTCGGCTTGTCCATGCCGTACTTGCAGTCGTTGAGGATGGAGACGCCGTAGGATCCGTCCTCCGCCGTCAGATCCGCCCACTGATGGACGACGTGCTGATAGTAGGGGAAGGAATCGGTGTTGCCGCTGTCGATGGCGCCGAGACCGAGGTCAAAAGCAGCCTTCGGGTTGGAAACGGCGAGCGGGAAGGCGGCGCGGAGGTTGGAGGCTCTCTCGTACCAGTCGACCTTGCAGGCCACGTCCACGCGCTGTCCGCCGGCGGTGAGGCGCACGGTCTGCTCGAAGGTAGAGCCGCCGTGGGTCCGGGTGATCTTCAGGGCGCAGACGGCGGGACCGTTCTCGGCGACTTCAATCTTCACGCTGTCCTTCACATGGACGGGCTCTTTGAGGGAATCCGTCCAGACGAGCTCCCAGGACGGCCAGTTGGTGGAGGTGTCGGGGCCGATCTCGAGCCCTGCGGGAGCCGCGAGGAGTTCGGTATCGCCGTTCGCCTTGTCGACGATGGAAGCGATGTCGCCGTTTTCGTCGATCGTGACGCGGTAGCGCTCGTTTTCGATCACCCGGTCGGAGACGCACACGGCCGGAGCGAGGGGGGAGGGCTCGTCGGATTCTTCGATATCGAACACAGCGCAGGAGACCGCCGGGGTCTTCGCCGCGAATTTCAGGGTCTTCGTCCCTTCGTCATACTGGGCGGGGACTTCGCATCCGCAGGGGGCGAACACGCGGACGTACTTCTTCGCGGAGAGGAAGGGCTTCACGGTGACGATATCGTTCCGCTCGACGGAGACGGGGTTGTACACCACGACGGGGGTGCCTTTCACGTTGGTGTCGAGGGCCTTCGCCGCGCCGCCGACCGCCTTGGTCAGTTCCGCCGCGAACATATTGAGGGCGATGACGTAATCGTTGTAGGTGAAGACGTAGGCCTCCGCGATGGAGGTGCCGGGCAGGTCGTCGTGGAACTGGTGCCACAGGAAGGTCTGCCATGCGGTGAGGAGTCTTTCCTCGGGATATTCCGACGCGCCGAGCCACGCGGCCATGACGGAAGCGCGCTCCGCGGAGTCGGCCAGAAGCTCGTTCTTGCGGTTCCATCTCTTGTTGATGGTGTGGGAGGTGACCGCGCCGGAGCCGTGGGGGATCAGAAGCTCACCGTCATAGGCCGGGAGGTTCTCGAATTCCTCGGGGGTGAGGTCGTTGAAGATGTCGTCGGTGGAGGCCGCGATGACTTCGTAGAGGTTCTCGCCGTTCTTGTCGATGGCCTCGTTCAGCATCTTCGCGGAGATCTCCTTGCAGGATCCGCCGTAGTCGCCGGTGCCGAAGTACATGGAGCGGGAGGGAACGCCGGTGTATTTCTCGTTGTGCTCGATGGCCCGCAGATATTCCTGACGCTCGCCCACGGGACGCTCGTCCGTTCTGTGCTCGGGGCCGAATCCGCGGTCGAAGTTGTAGGTGTAGTCGCCCTCGAGGAGGGAAACCGCGACGCCCTTGCCGTCCGGGCCGATCCACTTGCCGAGGTCCATGCGGGGCTTGCGCTCTTCCCTGGGCGTCTCGCGGCTTTCGGGTTCGGGGCGGGTGACGGAGCCGTCCTTCTCATAGATCGGGGAGCCGACGCCCCAGACCAGCTTCTGCGTCGAGAATCCGTTCAGGCCCATGTGCGCCTCGATGGAGGGCAGGGCGTACCGGAAGCCGAAGCAGTCGGTGAGGAAGATATCGGTGCTCTTCTTGCCGAATTCCTTTTCGAAGAATCCGTTCCCGTAGAGAATCTGGCGCATCAGGGCTTCGGAGGACGGCACGTTCGCGTCCATCGCGTCCCAGGTGGACCCGGCGACGTTCCAGCGTCCCTCGGCAACGTAGCCCTTGAGCTTTTCATAGAGATCGGGGTAGTATTCCTTCGCCAGCTTGTAGCGGAACGCGCCTTCGAAATTCATGCGGTAGTGCGGATATTTGTCCATCAGGTAGAAGTTCCGCTCGAGGGTGTTCTTCACACAGTCGCGGATGGTGTCCTGAATGGTCCAGTTCCACTGGGTATCCAGATGCGCGTTCGCCACGCAGTAGAGTTTTTTCTTTTTTTCCATGTTCCGACGTTCTCCTTGTGTATTGGGGCCGTTTGAGCCTCCCCCATTGTATCACGGAAGGAGGCGCAAGTGGTGACAAAATTATAAATTTTTCGGGATAAAGTTTAGAAAATCGGATCCTCCGCTCCCCTTACCGTTTCCCGGATGAGGGCGGGGGGGTCGGCGGGGGCGTCCGAGAAGGTCAGGGCCTCGAGGAAGAGTTCTTCGGCTCCGTCGAATTTCGCGGGATCGGAGGCGTGCATCACGCAGAGGGGCTGCCCCTTCTCCGCCCTGCCGCAGGGGACAAAGGAGAGCTCCAGTCCGGCCGCCAGATCGGGGCTGTCCTCCTTTTTCACCCGACCCGCGCCGAGCAGGCAGGCGGAGGTCCCGATCTTCCCGGTGTCCGCCCGGGTGATCCATCCCTCTGCGGGGGAGAGGACCGTCCGGGTATACGGAGCCCTCGGCAGGCGGTCTTCTTCGATTGCCGAAACGTCCCCGCCCTGGGCTCCGATCCACTCCCGGAATTTCCGGTATGCCCGTCCGTCCGAGAGGATCGCCTCCGCCCGGGCCAGTCCCTCCTGTGCCGGGATCGAAAGGGCGAGGGAGAGCATTTCGCCCGCCAGCCGCACCGCCACCGTCCGGATGCCGTATCCCTTCGGATCTTCGCCCCGGAGGATGCGCGCCGCTCCTCTCACTTCGATCGCGTTTCCGATCCACGGGGCGAGGGGGAACTCCATCGAGGTGACGAGAGCCGCCATTTTCCGCCCGTGGGCGACCCCGATCTCCACCATCGCGCGGGCGAGATCGAGGGCGTCTTCCGGTGTCTTCATGAACGCGCCGGAGCCGTATTTCACGTCGAGGACCACGGATCCCGCGCCTGCCGCCAGCTTTTTCGACATGATGGAGGAGGCGATGAGGGGGATGGAATCCACGGTGTCCGTCACGTCCCGGAGGGCGTAGAGCTTTTTGTCCGCGGGGGCGAGATCGGCGGTCTGTCCCACGACGGCAAGGCCGATCTTCTTCACCTGACCGAGGAATTCCGCCTCCGACAGGGAGGTCCGGTAGCCGGGGATGGATTCGAGCTTGTCGACGGTCCCGCCGGTGTGTCCGAGTCCCCGCCCGGACATTTTCGCGACGGATAGTCCCGCCGCCGCCGCGATGGGAGCGGTCACGAGGGTGGTGAGATCCCCGACGCCCCCCGTGCTGTGCTTGTCCGCCGTCCGCGGGAGGGAGGAGAGATCCACCGTCTCCCCGGACAGGGCCATCTTCTCCGTGAGGATCGCCCGCTCTTCCCGGCTCATCCCCCGGAAGCAGACGGCCATGAGGAACGCGGCGGTCTGATAATCCGGGATCTCCCCCCGGGTGCACCCGTCGACGAAAAAGGCGATCTCCTCCTCGCCGAGGGCCTCTCCCCGCTTCTTTTTTCCGATCAGATCGACCATGCGCATGGCGTGTTCCTCCCGAATATATTACGGCTCCAGTATATCCTTCGAAAAGGGGCTTGGCAGAAGATCTTTCAATTTCGCAGACGCGACGGAATTCCCGTCGAAGGTGAGGATTTCGAAATCGTCGCCGCAGAACTCCCGCATCACCTGGCGGCAGATCCCGCAGGGCCAGGAGAAGGACGTGATCTCCCCGCCCTTGCCGCCGACCACCGCGATCCTTCTGAAATTCCTCTCCCCTTCGCCGACCGCCCGGAAGAACGCGGTCCGTTCCGCGCAGACGGTGGCGCCGTAGGAGGCGTTTTCGATGTTCCGGCCGGTGTAGATCTTCCCGTCCTCCGTCTCGAGAGCGGCTCCGACCAGAAAGCCGGAATAGGGCGCGTAGGCCGTTTTCATGGCTTCGAGGGCTATCCCGATCAGCCCGTCCTCCGTCGGCCGTTCCCGGTTTTCCGAGACGCTCATGGGTTTTCGGGATCCCTGTCCCCGGGATCCGCGGGCGTTTCGGGGGCGTCCTCCGGCTTCTTTTCGGGCTCCGCCTCCGGATTTTCGGTCTCCTCCGGCTTCTCTTCGGATTTCTCCTCCGCTTCCGGTTGGCCGTAGAGAGCGAGCTTGACGTCGTCGAGGGTGATCCGCATCAGCTCGTCCTTCGTGACCTCGGGCAGGGCGGCGACGCGGTTTGCCTGTTCGGTGAGGATCTTCTCGAAGGTGTTGCGGACCCCGCGGGCGTTGCCGAATTCGCCGGGCTCCTCCGACACGGCCTCGAAATATTCGCCGACTTCCTTCTCCGCGTCCTCGTCCAGCACGTAGCAGGCTTTCTTGCAGTTCAGGGCGAAAATGCCGCGCATCTCCTCGCCGGTGTAGTCCGCGAAATTGACGTATTTGTTGAAGCGGGAGCGCAGGCCGGGATTGGAATTGACGAACTCCTCCATCAGTTCCGTGTAGCCCGCCACGATCACCACGAGGTCGTCCCGGTGATCCTCCATGTTTTTGAGCAGGGTGTCCACCGCCTCGAAACCGAAGTCGTTCTCCGAGCGGGAGGTCAGGGCGTAGGCCTCGTCGATGAAGAGCACGGACCCGAAGGCGGATTCGCAGACCTTCGCCGTCTTGATGGCCGTCTGCCCGATGTAGCCCGCCACGAGCCCGGACCGGTCCACCTCCACCAGCTTGCCCTTCGAGAGCAGGCCGAGGGAGTGGTAGACCCGCGCCATGAACCGGGCGATCATGGTCTTGCCGGTGCCGGGATTGCCCGAGAACACCATGTGCAGGGACATGTCGGCGGTGGGGAGATCGTGTTCCTTGCGCAGCTTGTAGACCGTCGCCATGTTGATGAGGTTCTTCACCTCGCGCTTGACCTCGGTGAGTCCGATGTAGGAATCGAGCTCCGCCTTGAGGTCGTCCATGGATTCGGCCGGGGGGATGTCCTCGTCCTTGTCGGTCGGGACCGCGCCGTCCCCGCCGTCGGAGGCCTTGATGAGATCCTCGTCGGAGCTCTTCCCCGCGCCGTCGCCGCCCGATGCCGGAGGAGCCGGGGGGACCGGGGGAACGGAGGGGGTGATGCCGTCGGGCCGTTTCCCGCTGCCGGGCTTCCCTGTCTGGTTCTTCCGCTGGGGACCCCAGATATCGTCGGAGAGGCGGCGGATATTGTTCTCCGTCATCTGCCGGATCAGATCCAGCTGCATGGAGATGATTTCGTCCTTCTTGTCGGCCATCTTATTTCACCACGCCTTTTTTCAGGATCACGTTCGCATAGATCGCCCGCTCGCCGGTGACGACCACGCAGTAGGCCTTCTTCGCCCTCTCGTAGAACGCGAACCGTTCGAGGAAGACGGGCTCCTTGTCGGTGTATTCCGCGGCGATCTTTCTGTATTCCTCCCAGATCGGGATGTCGAGGTCCCGGTCGGATTCGGTCTTGTCCATCAGATAGACGTTATTGTCGTAGGAATCGAGGGGGAAAAGGGGAAGGACGGCGCGGAGCAGTTCCGGCACGCCCACGGGATCTGCCCTCAGAACGATGCGCCCGATGCTCTCGCCGGGGAAATTCCCGTCGGAGAACACGATCTCGTCGCCGTGGCCCATCTTGTCGAGGATCATCAGAAGTTCGGGGGAAATGATCGGAGAAATGCCTTTCAGCATAAGTACGGTTCCTTTCGTCATGAAAAAATGATTATTCGGTTTATTTTACCACAAATTCCCCGGAAAAGAAAGGGGATAACGAAAAAAAGGAGGGAGAACGGACGGTTCTTCCTCCCGGGAACGCTTTGCAGTCAGTTCTTTTCCCCGCGGATCATCCTCCGCAGCCCCGCGAGAGCCGAGGAAAGTCCCCCGACCTCGTCGATCAGGCCGATCTCCACAGCCTCCCTGCCCTCGAGGATCGAGCCGACGTCCGTGGCGATCTGATCCGTGCGCAGGAGCAGTTCCCGCAGTTTCGCCTCCGACGCCGCGGAATGGGCGCATATAAAGGCGAGGATCCTCTCCTGCATCCGGTTGAAATAGTAGTAGGTCTGGGGCACCCCCACCACCGTCCCGCTGATCCGCACCGGGTGGACCGTCATGGTGGCGGAGGGAACGATATAGGAGCGGGAGGCAGACACCGCCAGGGGCACCCCGATGGAATGCCCGCCGCCCAGCACAAGGGAGACCGTGGGTTTCGACATGCTCGCCACCATTTCCGCGATGGCAAGTCCCGCCTCCACGTCCCCGCCCATGGTGTTCAGCACCATCAGCATCCCCCGGATCTCCCGGCTCTCCTCGATGGCCGCCAGCCGCGGGATGATGTGCTCGTATTTCGTCGCCTTCTGCCCCTCGCCGAGGAGGTAGTGCCCCTCGATCTGCCCGATGATGGTGAGGCAGTAGATGTCCTCCCCGTCCTCCGACGCGATCACCCCTCCGTCGTCCGGCGCCGCGGGGAAGATCCCGCTCTCTCTTTCTCCCCCGGATCCCCTCTCCGTCCGCTTTCCGCCCTCGTCCATCTTTTTCTCTTTCCTCCGCCGCTTTTTCAGAGAGTATCGGCAGAAGCGGCGGGATTTATTCAAGGGCCGGGCAGGAGCGTGACTTTTACCGGATTCTCATGAAACATTAAGAATAAAAGTCCTCCCGGCTCTTGCAATTTCATCCCGGGACTGCTATAATACTGTCATGAGATTCATTGAGCCGCGCCCGGCCGAAATCCGGGAGACGAACTGCGACGGAGGTACCCGATGAAAGACGATATGAGCAAGACCATCACCTTCTCCATCCGCGAGGAAGACCGCGACAAAGAGCGCAAACTGCTGCTCCGCACGGTGTACGACGCTCTGAGCGAGAAGGGATACAATCCCATCAACCAGCTTGTGGGCTATGTCCTCACGGAGGATCCCACCTATATCACCAACTACAAGAACGCCCGCGGGCTGATCCGCCGCATCGACCGGGACGAGCTGATGGCCGCCCTTCTGAAGGAATACCTTGGGATCTGAGTTTTCCCCCGTCCCGAAAGCCGTCCTCTCGCCCCGCCTGCCCCCCGTCTCGCGGATCGCCTTCGGATCCCTGACCGTCTCGGCCATGCAGCGGAACCTGCCGCCGGACGAGGCCGCCGCGGTGATGGCCTACGCCTTCGATTCCGGGATCAATTTCGTCGACACCGCCCAGTATTACGCGAACTATCCGCTGATCCGGGCCGCTCTCAGACGGGCGAAGGACCCCGATTCCGTCCTCGTCTCCTCGAAGACCTACGCCTGGAACCGCGAACTGGCCCTCGAAGCGGTGGACGAGGCGAGGCGGGAGCTGGACCGGGACGTGATCGACGTCTTCCTCCTCCACGAGCAGGAGAGCGCCGATACCCTGCGGGGACACCGGGAAGCCCTCGACACCCTGTTCGATCTGCGGGAGCGGGGGATCGTCCGGGCCGTCGGAGCCTCCACCCACCACGTCGCCCTGATCCGGGGCCTTTTGGAATTCGCCGACGCCGGGATCGAGGCCGACGTCTGCCATCCTCTCTACAACATGGCGGGGATCGGCATCGCGGACGGCGGGGAGCGCGAGATGGCCTCGGCCCTCGCGGAACTGAAAGCCCGGGGCGTCGGGATCTTCGCGATGAAGGCCCTCGGAGGCGGACATCTCTCCGTCACGGCGGAAGAAGCCCTGCGGTTCGCCCTCTCGAAGCCCTTCATTGACGCGGTCGCCGTGGGGATGCAGTCCTTCGCCGAGGTGGACGCGAATCTGCGCCTGCTCCGGGAGGGATCCTTCGACGACGGGGACCGGAAAAAGCTCCTTCTGACGGAGAGAAAGCTCCACGTCGAGGAGTACTGCGAGGGCTGCGGCGCCTGCGTCCGTCGATGTGCGTCCGGCGCGCTCCGGCTCGTTCCGGCTGACGGCCATGAGAACGGGAGCGCCTGTGATCTCGCGGCGGAGTTTGCCGGATCCGAGGGCATTTCCCCCCGCCCGGAAGACGCCGGTCCGAAATTCCGCGCCGAGCCCGACGACGGAAAATGCGTCCGCTGCGGGTACTGCACGAAGGTCTGTCCCGTCTTTGCCCTGAAAATCTACTGACACGGAATCGCCCGTATGACTGTCATCACCGAACTCGCCTCCATGAAGACCGCCGGGAGCGTCCCGGAAGGATCCGTTTTCCTCCTCGGCCATTTCGACGGCGTTCATCTCGGCCACCGCGCCCTCTGCAAAGAAGCCCGCCTCCTGTCGGACCGGATCTGTTCCGAAAGCGGCAGGCGCCCGTCCGTCGCTGTCTGGACCCTCAGTGGCCTGGACCGGGGAGGCGCCCTCACCCTGAACGGCGAAAAGCTCCGGCTCTTCTCCCTCATCGGCGCGGATTACGCCCTCACGAGAGACTTCTCCGACGTCCGTTCCCTGGACGGGGAGGAGTTTTTCCGCTCTTTTCTGGAAGACTGGCGTCCGGCCGGCGTGGTGTGCGGCTACAATTTCACCTTCGGCCGGGGAGCGGCCTGCGGGGCGGAGGATCTTTCCCGGATGGCGCGGGAGGCCGGGATCGCCTGCTCCGTCGTCCCCGCGTTCACAAAGGACGGGCGGGAAGTCTCCTCCACAGAGATCCGGCGGCTCGTCTCGGAGGGCAGGATGAAAGAGGCCGCGGAGCTCTCGGGACGCCCTTATTTCGTCTCGGGGACTATCCGGCACGGACACAGGATCGGGCATGAGATCGGCTGGCCCACCGTGAATCTCCGCATTCCCGCGGGCAAGCTCGTCCCTCCCTTCGGCGTCTACGCCAGCGTCGTCCGGTGGCAGACGCCCGACGGACCTGTCTCCCCGCCGGCCCCTGGTGTCTCGAATCTCGGATCCCGCCCAACGGTCAACGGGGACCGGGAGGACGTGACCCTCGAGACCCACCTCTTCTGCGATCCCGGGGAACTCTACGGAGCGGAAGCCGCGGTCTGGCTCTGGGATTTTCTCAGGCCCGAGACCCGCTTCGACTCCCTCGACGAGCTGAGATCCGCCATCGGGAAGGACGCGGAGGCTGCGGCTCTCTCATCCGAATCCTGTTTGAAACGATATGAACATGAATTATCGCTCTGACAAAACGAAAACCATCCGCTCCGTTGCCGCAGGGCTTCTTTGTCTTGTTCTGCTCCTCCTCGCCGTTCCCGTCTCCGCCGCCGGATCCGACCCGGGGGTGGAGCACTGCACCTCGGCCTGCCTGTACAATTTCGAGAACCGGAAGACGATCTACGAATACAAGTCCCACGACCGGTGCTTTCCCGGCTCGACGGTCAAGCTGATGGCCGCCCTCGTGGCCTGGGACGAATTCGGACGGAAGCTCGACACCGAAATCACCGTGACCGGGGGCATGCTGGCGGAGACCTCGGGCAACAGCATCGACTTCTTCGAGGGCGAGATCCTGACGGTGGAGCAGCTTTTGAACTGCATGCTCGTCAACTCCGCGAACGACGCCGCCGTGATCCTCGCCATCGCCGCCGCGGGATCGACGGAGGAATTCGTCGCCCGGATGAACAGGAAGGCGGAGACCCTCGGGCTCTGGGGCACGGTCTACACCAACTGCACGGGGATGCACGACCCGAAGATGGTGACGACCGCGGCGGACACGGCGCAGGTGGCGATCGCCTGCTACGAGATCCCCGGATTCATCGACATCACGTCCCAGCAGAAATACGTCCTCCCGGCGACGAACAAGTCCCCCGAGCGGGAGATCTTCAACCGCAACGCCCTGATCTCGAAATACTACAACGCGGGGTACTACACCGAATCCGCCATCGGCATGAACGCGGGCGCGACTCCCCAGGGCGGATATTCCCTCGCGGCCGTGGCACGGGATAACGAAAACGACCTGACCTATCTCGCGGTGGTGCTCGGCGGGGACGAGGCGGACGGAGCCGTATACAGCTACGTCAACGGACGGCGGATGTTCGACTGGGCCTTCACCGCCTGGGGATACCGCCCGGTGCTCCAGACCTCGCAGGTGATGTGCGAGATCCCGGTGAAGCTTTCATCCACCGCTGACTACGTGACCCTCGCGCCGAAGGAGACCATGTCCGTCTTCCTGCCCGCCGACGTGGATCTGAAAACCGCCGTGACGTACAGCTGGCACACCTTCGAGGATTCCCTCGACGCGCCGATCGAAGCGGGGACGGAGGCCGGAACGATCACCGTGGTCAACGGCAGCGAGATCGTCGGGACCTGCCCCCTCGTCACCACCGTCAGCGTCCAGAGGAGCGAATTTCTCTACTTCCTCAACCGCATCGAGCAGTTCACCATGAGCCGCTTCTTCCGCGCCACGGTGATCTCCGCCGTGATCCTCGCGATCCTCTACGTCTTCATCACAGCCTTTATGCGCGAAAAGCGGATCCGCAGGATGTCGGGCAGACGATAGTGGAAAGTGGATAGAGGCTAGTGTTCTGTTAAAACTTAATCTTGCGTAATTCGGATAGATGTGCTATAATGATCCCAAACGATGATAGGGAGGGATCATATGCCGTCATTCAAATATGTGATCGAGCTCAGCGACAAGGACAGGGATGAACTTTTATAACAATCCAACAAAATAGCCACGCACCTCTTGACAAGCGTGCTATAATATAGCCGAGGAAAACAAGGGGGAGAAGAAAATGCTGGATCAGGAAGCGAGAGAGTTGCTTGTAAAGACCTATGATG
>CACZNC010000047.1 GCA_902782445.1 uncultured Ruminococcus sp. | reverse complement strand
TCTCCCGCACCAGTTCGTAGGGGCTTTCGAGGGAGAAGTTGTCGACGACCTGCTTGTTGAAGAGGATGCAGTAGGTGCAGTCGTTGTCGAGCACGCCGATGTCGCCGGTGGAGTAGAACATCTTTCCCTTGACGGAGAGCTGTTCGTTGGCCTTCGGGTCCCACCAGGATTTCGAAAGATCCACGTTCTTCACCCCGTTCAGGTCGAGCAGGTGCCCCTGATAGGCGAGGGAGGAGACGTCGTAGCATCCGACGCAGGCGAAGGCGTAGTCGTTGGTGCCGGACATGTTGACGTTCTTGATGACGGTATAGCCCTTCCCCTGTCCGCCGGAGGCCTGTCCGCTCTGGTTGTCGGTCTTCAGAGTAATATTGTAGAGATCCTGCACGGCGGAGTTCACCTGGAACCGGGCGTCGTTCAGGGCCTCTCCGGTCATTTCCTCGGCTTCGAAGTCGTCGAAGGACCAGTTGCCGGCGAGGAAGATGTTGATCTCGCGCCCGCCGAGGTCCTTGACTTCCGCCTCGAAGGGCTCCTCCGTCTCGGGGACCTCCGTCACGGGTTCGCCCTCTGCCGCCGGATCCTGCCCTGATGTGCTCGCCGGAGCGTCAGCGGATCCCGGTCCCGTTTCGCTGCACGCGGAGAGGGGGAGGAGCAGCAGAAGCAGGGCGAGGAGAAGGGAGATCTGTTTTTTCATGGCTTCGCGTCCTTTCTGAAATCATTTCAAAATTTCCGCTCGGGTTTTATTCATTATAGCATAAACCTCCCCGGGATGTAAAGGGAAATTTGAGAAAAAACCACAGCTTTTTCGACAGCCCTTTTCAAGTTTCCCGAAACGCCTTGACAAAAAACGACGCCTATGCTATAATACGGCACGATGGAAAGAACGAGCTTTAATCCGGTACCGCGATGCCGGCAAGGTCGGAGGTTCCCCTGTGCGCCGAATGCCGCCCGACCGTGCGATCGGGCTTTTTTCATGCCCAAAGGATCTTTCCAGAAAACCATTTCATATTCTTCGGAGGACGTATGAAACTCATCTATCAGCCTCAGGACAAGCCCAGGTTCGGTCAGCTGATCGTATTTGCCCTGCAGCAGCTGCTCGCGATTCTCGCGGCCACCATCGCCGTCCCGTCCATCGTCGGCAACGGCATGAGCCAGTCGGCGGCCCTGTTTGGAGCGGGCGTCGGCACCCTCGTCTATCTCTGCTTCACGAAGTTCAGAAGCCCGGTGTTCCTCGGTTCGTCCTTCGCATTCCTCGGCTCCATGTTCGCGGCGTTCGGCGGCGCGGCGTCCGTTTCGGTCGGATATGCCGGTCTGCTCATCGGCGCGGTCTTCGCGGGCCTCGTGTACGTCGTGATCGCGCTGGTCGTCAAAGTGGCCGGCGTCAAGTGGATCGACAAGCTGATGCCCCCCGTGGTCATCGGTCCCACCGTCGCGATCATCGGTCTCTCCCTTGCCGGGAACGCGGTCGGCGACGCACTTGCCGGCGCGTATGACGCGGACGCCGGGGCCTATGTGATGGGCACGCACGTCTGGGTCTGCTTCATCTGCGCCCTTGTCACCCTTGCGGCCGTCACGCTCTGCTCCGTCTTCGGCAAGAAAATGGCGAAGCTCATCCCGTTCATCATCGGCATCGCGGCGGGTTATGTCGTCGCTCTCTGCTTCACCCTGATCGGCAACGCCTCCGGCAACGACGCTCTGAAAATCATCGACTTCTCCCTGTTCTCCAATATGCAGTGGGTCCCGTCCTTCACCTTCCTCGAGGCGTTCAAGGGCTTCGGCTCCCTGACCGGCGAATACATCGCGACCATCGCCGTGGCGTATGTCCCCGTCGCGTTCGTCGTCTTCGCCGAGCACATCGCGGACCACAAGAACCTCTCCTCCGTCATCGGTTCCGATCTTCTCAAGGAGCCCGGCCTTCACAGAACCCTTCTCGGCGACGGCGTAGGCTCGATGGTCGGCGCGTTCTTCGGCGGCTGCCCCAACACGACCTACGGCGAATCCGTCGGCTGCGTCGCCATCACCGGGAACGCCTCCGTCATCACGATCTTCTGCACCGCGATCATCGCGATCATCGCCTCCTTCTTCGGCCCGTTCGTGACCCTTCTCGCCACGATCCCGAGCTGCGTCATGGGCGGCGTGTGCATCACCCTGTACGGCTTCATCGCCGTTTCCGGTCTCAAGATGCTCCAGCCTGTTGACCTCGGCGATAACAGGAACCTGTTCACCGCTTCCGTGATCCTGATCTGCGGCATCGGCGGCATGACTTTGAAGATCGGCGCCGTGACCCTCACCGAGATCGCCTGTGCTCTGATCCTCGGCATCCTCGTCAACTTCATGCTCGGAGGCGGCAAGGAAAAAGAGAAGGCAAAGAAGAAATAAGTTTTCCCGAAACCTGAATCCGTCCCCCGCCGTTCCACGAAAGGACAGCGGGGGCTTTCCATGCTCCGCCCCCCCGCTTGACAATCCGGGCCGGTCTGTGGTACAATGGCGGACAACAGGACACCGGACGGAGGCGGACATGAGGGAACAGGCGGTATTCACCAATATGTGCATGGTGGAGCGGGACGGATACGTGCTCATGCAGGAGCGGAACGACGAGGACTGGCCGGGCGTCGTGTTCCCGGGAGGACACGTGGAACCCGGGGAATCCTTCACCGAGGCCGTGGTGCGCGAGGTCCGCGAGGAGACCGGACTGGCGATCGAGAAGCCCGAACTCTGCGGCGTCAAGCAGTTCTATACGGAGGACGGCGCCCGCTACGTCGTGTTCCTCTACCGGGCGGACCGCTTCTCCGGCGAGATCCGGTCCTCGGAGGAGGGAAGGATCTTCTGGGTGAAGAAGGAAGACGCCGAAAAGCAGGATCTTGCCTCCGGCGTCGCGCCCATGCTCCCGGTCTTCTTCGGCGATTTCCCCCGGGAGATCTTCTGGCGGTACGACGACGGGGTCGGGGTGCCCGAGATCATCTGAACTCCGCTCCGGCTCTTTGCCGTTCCCCGGTTTCCCGCGGAGTTTTCATCAGATATCACATCGCAAAATACGCTCTGGGAACCCACTTTCTCCGATTTGGCGAAAAAACTTTCCGGAAACTATTTGACAAATCCGTCGTTCTGTGGTATACTATACCGGTATACGGCGTGCGGACTGTTTTTCCGCGCAGCCCCGACGGGAGAGAAGACCATGCCGCGATTCTTTGTGTCCTCCGCCGATCTGGAGGAGGAAAACGGAACGACGAGGATCGTCCTCGAAGGCCCCGACGCCGCGCATATCTCACGGGCCCTCCGCATGAAGCCCGGCGAAGAACTGGTGCTCTGCGACGAGCGGGGAACGGAATACCGCGCGAGGATCGAATCCGCCGGCGGACAGGTCGTCTGCACCGTTCTGGACTCCGCCCCCTCGGAGACAGAACCGCCCTACGAAGCCGTCGTCTATCAGGCTCTGGCGAAGGGCGAGCGTTTTGACACGGTGGTGATGAAGGCCACCGAGCTGGGAGCCGCCCGGATCGTGCCCGTCGCCTCGTCCCGCTGCACCGTGAAGCTCTCTCCCGCCGACTACGCGAAGAAGCGCGAACGCTGGCAGAAGATCGCCGCGGAAGCCGCCGGACAGAGCGGGCGCGGAAGGATCCCCGAAGTCGCGGATCCCGTCCGGTTTTCCGACGCCGTGAAAGAAGCCGCGAAGGCCGATCTTCCCCTCTTCTGCTACGAGGGCGGGGAAGGCCCCGGGACCGTTCCGCTGCCGGAGCTGTTTCCCGAAAAGACCCCGAAGACCGTCGCCGTGTTCGTCGGACCCGAGGGCGGATTCGAACCCTCGGAAGCCCGGGAAGCCGTCGGAGCCGGGATGCGTCCTGCCGGGCTCGGCAAACGGATCCTGCGCACGGAGACGGCGGCCCCCTTCGTCCTCGCCTCCCTCGCATTCCGCTACGAGCTCGCGGGAAAGGACGGCGGGAACGAACCCTGATTCCCATTCGGATGAACCGCCATTTTGTATATAAGCTGAGCCGGGGAGACTCCGGCTGAAAGGAGCAGGCTTCCGCCGCGGGAGCCGGACAGTACGTTGGATATGGCTAAGAAGAACAAAAAGGCCGTCGCAGCCGGCGGCAGACTCATTGAGCAGGCGAGCCGTTCGAAAGCGGGGCAGATCGTCCTAGTACGCATCCTCGCCATCGTCATCGTGGACGTCATCGTGGCGATGCTGTTCGATTTCGTCGGCCCCCACGCGGCGTGGGACAGAGCTTCCTCTTTCCATGAGAAGGTCCTGCCCGTATTGAAGATCGTGTTCCCGGCGCTTCTGCTTCTGGCCGCGGTCTATCTTGCCGTGACGCTCATCCGCAAGACCGACACCTCGGCGTACTGGGTCACCCCCGCGATGCTGACGGCGGTCGCCCTCTACCTCACCGTGACGGTGCTGTTCTTCGACAAGTTCTGGGTCTACCCGCCCCTCTTCTATGTCATGACCGTCATTGTGAGCCTCCTCTTCGCGGTTTACTATATTTACACCATCCTGCTGTACAGGAAATGAGACCCCGGATCGATACCCGCCCTCTGGCTTGACAGAACGCAACAGGCTCCGTCAAGCCATTCTTGTCTCTCACGGGGACCGTCACAGAGACGTCACCTCCCCGACGCGCGGCCGTCACGGAACCCCTTTTTCCGCTCCCGAAAAGCCCCGGGATCCCCGGTTTTCGGTGAATCGCGGAGGAAACGCGAAAAAAAGACGAAAAAATTATGAAAATTTCCGATTCCCCTATTGAAAAAACACAAAAAATCGTGTAGAATAGTGTGTAGTATTTACAAGGACCATAAACATCAGGTTGCAGGAAGGGGCAGAATATGTCAAACCGTCTATTTCAGGGAATCATCCACCAGATGCGCGACGCGGTGGACCGCATCATCGGCGTCATCGACGACAACGGCGTGATCATCGCTTGCAGCGAGCTGGTCAAAATCGGCGAAATGAGACAGGGTGTGCGGGACGAACTCGCCTACACCTCCGACGCCGTCACCTCCGGCGGTTACACATACAAGCCGATCGGCACGGGATCGAAGTGGGAGTACATCGTCTTCATCGAAGGAGAGGACAAGTACGCCGAAAAGATCGCCACCATTCTCGCGATTTCGCTTTCGAACATCAAGAACCTCTACGACGAGAAGTACGACAAGAATTCGTTCATCAAGAACATCATCCTCGACAACATCCTCCCGAGCGACATTTATATCAAGTCGAAGGAACTGCGCTTCAACGCCGAGGAGAGCCGGGTCGTCTTCCTCATCAAATTCCATTCGAAGTCCGACGTGCTGTCCTTCGACATGGTGCAGAACATCTTCCCGGACAAGAACAAGGACTACGTGATCGCCACCGGGGAGCAGGACATCGTCCTCGTCAAGGAAGTCAAGCAGGGGACGGATATCAAGGAGATCGAAAAGATCGCCAAGCAGATCGCCGACACCCTCAACTCCGAATTCTACGTCAAGGTCTCCATCGGCATCGGCACGGTGGTGGACAATATCAAGGATCTCGCCCGGTCCTACAAGGAGGCGCAGGTCGCCTTCGAGGTCGGCAAGGTCTTCGACACCGAAAAGAACATCATCAGCTACGAAAACCTCGGCATCGGCCGCCTGATCTATCAGCTCCCGACGACCCTGTGCGAGATGTTTCTGCAGGAAGTCTTCAAGAACGGGTCCCTCGATTCCCTCGACCGCGAGACCCTCATGACGATCCAGTGCTTCTTCGAGAACAACCTGAACGTCTCCGAGACCTCCCGCAAGCTCTTCGTCCACCGCAACACCCTCGTCTACCGCCTCGAAAAGATCCGCAAGCTCACCGGGCTCGATCTGCGGGAATTCGACCACGCGATCACCTTCAAGGTCGCTCTGATGGTCAAGCGGTATCTCACCCAGAAGCCCGTCAAGTATTGATTTTATCGCCCCTCTGCCGGAAAGAACCGGGAGGGGACTCTGCCAGACAGAAGCCGAATACGGGGCCGCGCTCCGATTTGCCAGGGACAGCGTCCGAGGACGTCGCGTCCCTGCTGTCATTTCTTGCCGCTCCGTCTACAATATACACAAGGAAAAGACAAAAAATATCGCAAATCTTCCGCAGATCGCAGCAGAGAAGCGGGCCCCGGCTCCCTTCTTCCGGTCAATCGGCACATCACCGCGGGACCTGATGTCCGCCCCGCCTGAAAGGTTTTTATGATCGACTTTGTAAACGTAAAAAAGGCATACCCCAACGGGACGATGGCTCTGAAGGGGATCAACCTTCACATCGACGAAGGAGAATTCGTGTTCGTCTGCGGACCGTCCGGCGCGGGGAAATCCACGCTGATGAAGCTCCTCTTGCGGGAGGAACGCATCACCTCGGGCAAGCTGACCGTCGGCGATTACGATCTCTCCGAACTCTCGAACTTCCGCGTGCCCTATTACCGCCGGGAACTGGGCGTGGTCTTCCAGGACTTCCGCCTTTTCCCGAAGAAGACCGTGTTCGAGAACGTGGCGTTCGCGATGGAAGTGGTCGGGACTCCCCGCTCGAAGATCGTGAGGCGCGTGCCGGCCATCCTCAACACCGTCAACCTCTCGGGCAAGCAGGATTCCTTCCCCCACGAGATCTCCGGCGGCGAACAGCAGAGAGTGGCGCTCGCCCGGGCCCTCGCCAACAACCCGAAGGTCGTGATCGCGGACGAGCCCACCGGCAACATCGACCCGAAAATGTCCCTTGAAATCATGAGCCTGCTCGTGAAGATCAACAAGATCGGCAAGACCGTCATTGTCGTCACCCACGAAAAGGATCTCGTCGACTACTACAAGCAGCGCGTCGTTATGCTGGACGACGGCCTGATCACCGAGGACCGCGTAGGAGGAATGTTCAATGAAGAGGTATAACCCCTTTTACTTCATCGGACAGGCATTCGAGGGGCTGTTCCGCAACGGCGTCATGTCCTTCGCCTCGGTGGCGGTGCTCATGAGCCTGCTCGTCGTCATCGGCGGCTTTGCCCTCCTGGTCTCCAACATCAACATGAACCTCGAGGAATTCGGGCTCATCAATCAGATCGTCGTGTTCTGCGAGACCGACGCCACGGAGGCCGAGATCGAGGACGTGGGCATCGCCATCGGCAAGCTGGACAACATCGCCTCCGTCGTGCGCGTCACCAAGGCCGAGGGCCTCGAACAGATGAAGGCGGAATACGACATCTACGACGACGTGGACGAGAGCAACAACCCTCTGCCGGATTCCTACGTCATCACCTATATCGAGAACGAAAAGGTGCCGGAGCTCGACTATCAGCTCAACGCCATCCCCGGGATCGCCAAGGTGAACAACCGCCTCGAGCTCGCCACCACCATTGAGAGCTTCAAGCACGGCGTCATGCTCGTGTTTATCTGGTTCCTCGCCATCCTCGGCGTGGTGAGCATCTTCATCATCATCAACACGATCAAGCTCTCCGTCTTTTCCCGGCGGAACGAGATCTCCATCATGCAGTATGTGGGCGCGACGGACTGGTTCATCTCGCTGCCCTACATCATCGAAGGCGCGGTGATCGGGCTTGTCTCCTCCGTGGCCGCGTATTTCATCGAGTGGTATATCTACTCCTATATCGAGAGGCTGGTGCTCACCGATCTGCAGATGATCACCTTCCTCGAATTCGGCAGCATCCGCGCCGTCGTGCTCGTGGGCTTCATCGCCATCGGCGTGCTCCTCGGCGTGCTGGGAAGCGTCATTTCCCTCGCCCGGTATCTCAAACAGTGAGGATATCGGACGGGGCGCGTCCGGGACGGCCGGACAACGAGGTACTGTTATGTCAAAAACACTGAACGGACGGTTCAGACAAGCCGCCGCGCTTCTGCTCTCCTCCGTGCTGCTCTGGTGTTCCGTTCCGGCATCCGCCCGTGCCGCGGAATCCATCGACCCGGCGACGGACGCGATGGTGCAGTCCTACGAGGACAAGCTCGCGGATTTGCAGCGGCGTCAGAGCGTGGCGACGGAGGAACTGATCGCCATCACCAACGAGCAGGGCAACGCCTGGGACGAGAAGGTCAAGCTCGACGAGCTCATCAACATCGTGTCGGAGCAGAAGCGGCTGACCGAGAGCCGCATCGACACCATCAACCGCCAGATCGAGGAAAAGCAGAAGTCCATCGCGGAAACCACCGCCCGGATCGAATCCCAGCAATCCGCCTTCTATGAGCGGATGGTGGACAATTACACCGAAAAGAAGGCCGACTACCTGGAACTGGTCCTCGGCTCCCAGAATCTTGTGGAATTCCTGACGAAGTTCGACTACGTCGTGAACATCCTCGACAGCGACCGCAAGATCATCACCCGTCTGCGGGAAGATCAGGACACCCTCACGCAGGATCAGGAGATCCTTCAGGCCGCTCTCGAAACGCAGGTCACCGCGGTCAGCGAGTACGAGCGGGAAATCAACCAGATGCGCCAGCTGAACGTCAGCATGGAGGAGTACATCGTACAGCTTCAGGCCGACCAGAAGAGGTACGAGGAGTATATCGCCTATACCCAGCAGCAGACGAACGAGGTGCAGGACACCATCAAGCAGACCATCCTCGCCGCGCAGATCGAGCAGCAGCAGAGAGCGGAGGAGGCACGTCAGCGCAAGGCCGCGGAGGAAGAGGCAAGACGCATCGCCGCGGAACAGGAGTGGAAGCGCCAGCAGGCAGAAGCGGAAGCCGCCGCAAAACGCCAGAAAGAACTGGAAGAAGAGCAGGCCCGTCAGGAAGCCGAGTGGAAGAAACAGCAGGAAGCCGAAGCCGAATGGAAACGCCAGCAGGAAGAGGCGGAGGCGGAATGGCGGCGTCAGCAGGAAGAAGAGGCCGCCCGGCGTCAGAGAGAACTGGAAGAACAGCAGAACGGCTCAGGCTGGGAGATCGCCTTCGAGGAGAATTCGGAGGAAGGCTGGAACGACGGCTCCTACGGCTATACCGATCCCGGAAACGATTCCTGGGATTCCTACGGGTACGAAGACGAAAACGGCACGACCTCCTGGGACGAGAGGAACGACGGCTGGGACGGCAGTACCGCCTCCAGCGGCTACGACGGCGATACCTCCAGCGAATGGGGGACCGGCGGGGAATGGACGGGCGACACCTCCTATTCCTCCGGATCGAACGAATGGACGCCCGGGGAAGGCTACGACGGGAGCTATACCGCCGACGGCAGCGACTCCTGGTCGAAGATCGACTATTCCGACTCCTATAAGCAGTATTACGAAGAGGGCGGCTACGTGGGCGGTCAGGTCTCCTGGGTCCTCGAACCCGGCGTAGAGTACAAGGTCTCCTCCGAACAGGGATGGCGAGAGCTTTACGGGGAGGCGGACTACCACCTCGGCACCGACCTCGCCTGCTCCGCCGGAACGGAGATCCGCGCCTACAACGCCGGCAAGGTGCTCGTCAGCGAATATCACTCTTCCTACGGAAACTACGTCATCGTCAACCACGGCGGAGGACTCACCACCCTCTACGCCCACATGTCCGAGCGCGCGGTCTCGGCGGGCGACTGGGTCGAATCCGGCCAGGTGCTCGGCTATGTCGGCATGACCGGATCCGCCTACGGATACCACCTCCATTTCGAGGTCCGTGAAGACGGCGAGGTCGTGAACCCGCGCAACTATCTCGATTTCTGATTCCGGGCCCCAGGGCGCAGGAGCGGGAGCCATATCCATTATGATTGAGAAAAAAACTCTGATAATCAAAATATCGGCGGCCGCCCTGTCGCTCTGTCTGTCGCTTGCGGCGTTCACCTTTTCGGCGGGAGCGGTCCTGACCGAAGCGGACGTCCAGTCCTACGAAGACCGGCTCGAAGACGTCAAAAGGGAGCGGGAGCTCGCCGTGGCCGTTTTGAACGATATCCAGAACGATCAGGCGAGAGCCTACGAACGGATCGAACAGCTCGACTACATCCTCGAACTCAACGAGGAGATGCGCCAGCTGACGAACGAGCAGATCGAAGGCCTCGGCTGGCAGCTTTACGAGACCCGGCAGAGCATCGCCGACACCGAAAAGAAGATCGCCGCCCAGAAGGAGACCCTGCTCGTCCGGATGCGCGAGAACTACATGGACAGCGCGACCGACTATTTCGAAGTGCTCCTTTCCTCGAAGAGCCTGTTCGACTTCCTCAAAAAGCTCGACTACGTGGACGCGGTGCTGAACTATGACCAGCAGCTGATCCGCCAGCTCGGCGAGGAGGAAAAGCGGCTCGCGGATTTCGAACAGCTCATCATCCGGACGGAGGAGGAACAGCGCGCCCGGCTCGCGGATCTCGACGTCATCATCGCCGACTACCGCGCGCAGGAAGAGGAGAAATACGAATACCTCCAGAGTCTCGAACAGAACGAACAGTGGTGGACGGAAAACTACGCCTACAATCAGGAACTGGAAGACACCCTGAACCGGGAGCTCGAAGCCACCCTCGCGCGGATCGCGGAACAGCAGCGGCAGGAAGAGGAGAGGCTCCGTCAGCTCGCGGAGGATCAGGCGAAATACGAGGCGCAGAACACCTATTTCGGCAATCTATCCGAGGTCTGGCCTCTCGAAGCGGGCGTGAAGTTCCGCGTGAGCTCCGAACAGGGCTGGCGCGTCCTCTGGGGGATCCGGGACTACCACCGCGGCATCGACCTCGCCTGTCCGTCCGGCACCGCCGTGTACGCCTTCAACGGCGGGACGGTGGAGAAAAGCGAATACCATTACAGCTACGGGAACTACGTGCTGATCGACCACGGAGGCGGGATCGCGACGCTCTACGCCCACATGTCCTGCCGTCTGGTGGAAGCCGGAGACCGGGTCGAAGCGGGTCAGCAGGTGGGCAACGTCGGCCTGACCGGGAGCACCACCGGATATCACCTGCACTTTGAAGTGCGCGAGAACGGCGTGGTCGTGAATCCCCGGAATTACCTCATTTTCCCGTAAGCGGATTTCAGAACGAAGGACAAAGGAAACCATGCGCAAAAAGATTTCTCTCGGAGCGGCCGTCGCGGCGGTTCTGCTCTGCTGTCTGGCCACGTTTCAGCTCACCTATCTGCTCTCCCGCGCCTCTTTTGAGAAGAAATATCTCTCGGAGGCCCTGGACGCGGTCCATGCGGGAGCCCAGAACGGGTCGGCGAATGCGGGAAGCCAGACGGCGGGGGAAACGGTCCTCCCGGACGCTGAGAGTGCCTCCTTCCTTGAGAAGGTCAACGCGAAGCTGTCCGAGGTCGACTCCATTTTCCGTTCGTACTATATCAACGACATCGACGACGACTTCCTCGCGGACTGCGTGCTCGACGGATATATCGCCGGAACGAAGGACGCCTACGGAGCCTACTACAACGCCGCGGAATTCGAGGACTTCATGAACGACCTCGGCGGAGAACTCGTCGGCATCGGCGTCAACGTGATCTGGAACGACGAATATCAGGCCATTGAAGTGCTGAGCGTCATCCCCGATTCCCCCGCTCTCAAAGCCGGAGTAGAACCCGGGGATCTGATCTGGACCGTGGGCGACGAAAAGGAACCGGTCCCCGAACTGGGCTACTATCCCACCATCGGCAAGCTCCGGGGCGAGATCGGCACCATCGCCACCTTCTCCGTTCTCCGCGGCGAGGGATACTCCGAGGAAGTGGACTTCAAGATCGCCCGGGACAAGGTCACAGAAGTCACCGTCATGTACCACGTCTACGGGCCGGACGACTCCATCGCCGTGGTGCGGATTACCAGCTTCGACGCCACGACGCCGGTGCAGTTCGTCAAGGCGGTGGAGCTTCTCCGGGCGGGCGGATGCGACAAGCTGATCGTCGACCTCCGCTACAATCCCGGCGGGGAGCTCTCCTCCATCGTCACCACCCTCGACTATATCCTGCCCGAGGGACCGATCGTGCGCATCATCGACGCCGACGGCAAGGAAGTGGACGCCTACTATTCCGAAGCGTCCGAACTCGACATGCCGATGGCGGTCCTCGTGAACGGCAGCACGGCCAGCGCGGCGGAGCTCTTCACCTCCGCGGTCCGCGACTATCACAAGGCGACCATCGTCGGGACCACCACCTACGGAAAAGGCTGTATGCAGACCACCATCCCCCTGAAAACGGGCGGCGCGGTCTCCGTGACCTACCGGATGTACAATCCTCCGTTCTCCGACAACTACCACGGCATCGGCATCATCCCGGATGTGGAAGTCGAACTGGACGAGGAACTGCAGAAAATCAACACGTACAAACTCACCGACGACGAGGACAATCAGCTCGCGGCAGCCGCGGCGACCTTCGGGGACTGAACGCCGCGTCGGGCGGACTAGCACAGAAAGAGGACTCAACATGGAAAAGAAGAAGACCACCAAGTACACGGCGGAAGGCTATCAGGCTCTTGTCGACGAGCTGAACTACCTCAAAGGCGAGAAGACCGAAGAGGTCAAGAATTCCCTCGCCTTTGCCCGCTCCCTCGGCGACCTCTCCGAGAACTCGGAGTACGACGCGGCGAAGGACGAACAGGGACAGGTGGCGGCCCGGATCTCCGAACTGGAAGAGCTCATCAAGATCGCGGAGATCATCGACGAGAACGAGCTTGACGAAAACGTGGCGAACCTCGGTTCCACCATCCGGCTCTTCGACGAGGAGTTCGAGGAGGAAGTGGAATACGCGATCGTGTCGACCAACGAAGCGGATCCCATGTCCGGCAGGATCTCCGACCGGTCTCCCATCGGAGCCGCGATGATCGGAAAGACCGCGGGCGACGAGGTTCAGGTGGAGACCCCCGGCGGCGTTCTGAAATTCAAAGTGCTCAAAGTCGAGCGCACGAAGAACGCGGGCTGAGAGGGATAAACAGAGGAAGGAAAAAGGAAACATGGCTGAGAACAACCGGCAGGCGCAGGCTCCTGTGCCGCAGGAAGAAAACGTAGGCGACCTGATCCGGGTGCGCCGGGAAAAGCTGAAGGCTCTGCAGGACGCGGGAGAGGATCCGTTTCAGATCCGCCGCTTCGACGTGACCGCCCACGCGGAGGAGATCAAGCAGAATTTCGAGGAGTACGACGGGCGTGAAGTCACCGTCGCGGGCCGCATGATGTCCAAGCGGATCATGGGCAAGGCATCCTTCGCCCACGTGCAGGACCTGAGCGGCACCATCCAGATCTATACCTCCCGCGACACCCTCGGGGAAGAGGCCTACGCGGCGTTCAAGAAGGATGACGTGGGCGATATCGTGGGCGTGAAGGGAGAGGTCTTCCGCACGAAGATGGGGGAGATCTCCGTCCGCGCGTCGGAATTCACCCTGCTCTCCAAATCCCTCCAGCCCCTGCCGGAGAAGTTCCACGGCCTGACGAACGTGGACCAGCGCTACCGCCAGAGATACGTCGACCTCATCACCAATCCGGATTCCCGGGAGGTGTTTGTCAAGCGGTCGAAGATCATCCGCTGCATCCGCAATTTCCTCGACGCCCAGGGATTCCTCGAAGTCGAGACCCCGATCCTGGTCGGGAACGCGGGCGGCGCGGCGGCGAGACCCTTCGTCACCCACCACAACGCCCTCGACGAGGATTTCAAGCTCCGCATTTCCCTCGAGCTCTACTTGAAGCGTCTGATCGTCGGCGGGCTGGAGCGCGTGTACGAGATCGGCCGCGTGTTCCGCAACGAGGGCATCGACACCCGCCACAACCCGGAATTCACGCTGATGGAGCTCTACCAGGCCTACACCGATTACCACGGCATGATGGATCTGACCGAGAACATGTTCCGCACCGTGGCCCGGGAAGTGCTGGGGACCGACGTCATCACCTACAACGGGGTCGAAATGGACCTCGGCAAGCCCTTCGCCCGGATCACGATGGTCGATGCCGTAAAGCAGTATTCCGGCGTGGACTGGAATGAGATCAAAACCCTCGAAGAAGCGCGGGCCGCTGCGAAGGAACATAAGGTCGAATACGAAGAGCGGCATACGAAGGGCGACATCCTCAACCTCTTCTTCGAGACCTTCGTGGAAGAGCACCTGATCCAGCCGACATTCGTCATGGATCACCCGGTGGAGATCTCCCCGCTCACCAAGCGTAAGCCCGAAAATCCCGACTACGTGGAGCGGTTCGAGTTCTTCATGAACGGCTGGGAAATGGCGAACGCCTATTCCGAGCTGAACGACCCCATCGACCAGAGAGCCCGTTTTGCCGCCCAGGACGCCATGGCGGAGCAGGGAGACGAAGAGGCGCAGCACACCGACGAAGATTTCCTCAACGCGATGGAGATCGGTATGCCTCCTACCGGCGGTATCGGCTACGGCATCGACCGCATGTGCATGCTCATGACCGACTCCCAGGCCATCCGGGACGTGCTGCTGTTCCCGACCATGAAGAGCCTCGATGCCGGGAAGAAGGAAGCGAAGGAAGCGGAAAAGCCGGCCGAAGAAAAGCCCGCGGAAGCCGCTCCCGCCGAAACTGTCTGCGAGCCCATCGACTTCTCGAACGTGGAGATCGAGCCGCTGTTTGCCGATTTCGTCGATTTCGAGACCTTCTCGAAGTCCGATTTCCGGGCGGTGAAGGTGCTCGCCTGCGAAGCGGTCCCGAAGTCCAAGAAGCTCTTGAAATTCACGCTGGACGACGGCACGGGCGAAAACCGGACGATCCTCTCCGGGATCCACGCCTTCTACGAGCCCGAACAGCTTGTCGGCAAGACCTGCGTCGCCATCACGAATCTCCCGCCGCGGCCCATGATGGGCATCGACTCCTGCGGGATGCTGCTCTCCGCCATCCATCACGAAAACGGGGAAGAACGGCTGAACCTCTTGATGCTCGATCCCCATATCCCCGCCGGCGCGAAGCTGTATTGAGACATAATCCCCCGACCCGAACAGCCTGCTGAACCCCCTCGGCAGGCTTTCGGCTTTCCGGGGGACATGATCGGTTTGCGAGGTGAGGATATGATCCGCATTCGGCCCTATATGGATTCGGACCGGGAAGCTGTTTTCCGGTGGTGCGGGGACGAGGAGACCTTCTTCCGCTGGACCGCGGGCGTTCTCGGGCCCTATCCCCTCACGGAGGAGGGATTCAGCAAGACCGCCGGTCTCATGCGGTTCACCGCCCTTGACGAAAAGACCCCGGCCGGTTTTTTCTGCATGAGAAATCCGAAACAGACTCTTGACGAGCTGCGCATCGGGTTCGTGATCGTGGATCCGACGAAGCGGGGCAGGGGGATCGGAAAGGCGATGCTGCGGCTGGGGCTGGATTACGCCTTTCTCATCTACCGCGCGGAGAGGGTGACCCTCGGGGTCTTCGAGGACAATCTCCCCGCCCGGGCCTGCTATGCCTCCGCCGGTTTCCGGGAGACGGGGGTGAAGGAGCGCTATCCGATCCGGGGCATAGAGAAGGAAGCCGTCGAGATGGAATGCCTGCGGATCCTGAAAACCGGGGAAACGAAAGGAGTTCACGCATGATTCAGGAAAAAATCGTCGTCGGAGAGGGGACCGAATATCCCCTGAACGGACTGCTGACCCTGCCCGAAGAGCCCTCCGGTCCCGTCCCCGGGGTGGTGCTGGTCCACGGCTCCGGCCCGAGCGATATGGATGAAAAGGTCATGGCTCTCACGCCTTTCCGGGATCTCGCCGAAGGGCTGGCAAAGCGCGGGATCGCCTCCCTGCGTTACGACAAGCGGACCTTTGCCCACCCGCGGAAAATGAAAAAGACGGATGTCACCGTGAAGGAAGAGACCGTTGACGACGCCGTCCTCGCAGTCGGGATGCTGAAAACAGATCCCAGGATCGACCCTGACCGCGTGTTCCTGATCGGGCACAGTATGGGGGCCATGCTCGCGCCCCGGATCGACGCGGAAGGGGCGGACGTGAGGGGCATGGTCCTGATGGCGGGCACCCCGCATCGGCTCGAGGAGATCGTACTGCGCCAGCTGAGACAGTCCGGGGGGAAGGGCTCCCTTCTGAAGTGGATCGTCGGGCTCGAATACCGGATCTTCTCGAAGAAGTTCGAAGGGCTGTACGGCATGAGCGACGAGGCGGCGAAGAAAAAGAAATTCGCCGGGGACCTGACCCTGTACTATTTCAAGGAGATGGGACAGAAGACCGCTTCGGACTATCTGAAAGAGAGCGGGAAACCGGTCCTGATCCTCCAGGGCGGCCGGGATTTTCAGGTGCTCCCGGAGGACGACTTCGCCGGATTCAGGGAACAGCTCGCCGGGCGGGAGAACACCGTGTTCCGCCTGTACCCGGATCTCAACCATCTCTTCGTCCCCGCGATTTACGACGATATTCTGAAAGCCTCGAAGGATTATTCGGTGGAGCGGCACATCGGGGAGGACGTGATCGGGGATATCGCCGGTTTTATCGGGAGCGTTTGAACCCGCTTTGCGTTCCGCGCTCTTGACAAATCCCGCGAACTGTGTTACAATACCCTCAACGCGGGCATGGCGGAACTGGCAGACGCGACGGATTTAGGATCCGTTGGGCAACCGTGCAGGTTCAAGTCCTGTTGCCCGCAGAATGAAATCGGGCTTTTATATGCACATCAAAACTACGCGCATATATCGGCCCGGTTTTTTGCAATAACCAGAAGATTGCCCTGCCGGTGGAAACCGTTTTCCCGCATCTCCGCCCCGCATAAAACTGAGATCAACGCGGAGATCCTGAACTCTGCTCCGTCCATTTTGAAAATTCAAAAAAAGCCGGACTGCTCTTCACAATTATCTGCTATACTTGCGCCGGAACGCGGGACCGGTGTCTTTGAGCGCGGCGATCCGGAAGGACGGTAAACCGTTCCGGAGTGCGGAGTATTTGCCAAAATTTCTGATAACAAATAACGCGGAGGCTTGACATGGCTTTTGATTTCGATATCGTGACGGACAGAAGGGGAACCGGCTGCGAGAAATGGAACGTCCGGGACGGCGAGCTCCCCATGTGGGTGGCGGACATGGATTTTCCGACCGCCCCCGCCGTGAGGGAGGTCATCGAGGCGAAAGCCGCCCACGGGATCTTCGGATACAGCGCGTGCCCCGACGAATGGTATGACGCCTACTGCGGCTGGTGGAAGGACCGGCACGGACTCGACATGAAGCGGGAGTGGCTCGTCTTCGTGACCGGCGTGATCCCGGCGATCTCCACCGCTCTGCGCCGTCTGACAGCCCCGGCGGAGAAGGTCGCGGTCCTCACTCCGGTTTACAACATCTTCTTCAACTGCATCCTCAACAACGGACGGGTCCCCCTCGAGATCCCCCTCGCCCTCGACCGCGGGGACGACGGACGCCTCCGCTATTCCATCGACTGGGACGCCTTTGAAAAGGGACTGGCCGACCCCCAGACCTCCCTTCTGATCTTCTGCAATCCCCAGAACCCGACAGGGAAGATCTGGGACCGGGAGACCCTCGAGCGGGTGGGCGAACTCTGCAAAAAATACGGCGTCGCGGTCCTGGCCGACGAGATCCACTGCGACCTCGCGGATCCCGGGCGGGGGTACGTTCCCTTCGCGTCGGTGAACGATGTCAACCGCGCCATCAGCGTCACCTGCATCGCGCCCACCAAGGCCTTCAACTTGGCGGGCATCCAGACGGCGGCGGTCGCGGTCCCGGATCCCTTCCTGCGGCACAAGATGTGGAGAGCCCTGAACACCGACGACGTCGCCGAGGGCAATGCCTTCGCGTATGAGGCGGCGGCCGCGGCGTTCACAAAGGGCGGGGAATGGCTCGACGCCCTGAACGCCTATATCCGCGCGAACAAGGACCGGGTGGACGAATTCCTTGCCGCCGAGATCCCCGAAATCGAGTCCCTGCCTTCCGAATCCACCTATCTCATGTGGATCCGGGTCGGAGATATCGCGGAGGACAGCGAGGAATTCTGCTCCTTCCTCAGAGAGAAGACCGGACTTTTCGTCTGCCCGGGGACCTGGTATCATGGGGACGGAAAGAAGTGGTTCCGCCTCAACGTCGCCTGCCCGCGCGCTCTTCTGGAAGACGGGCTCGGCCGGCTGAAACGGGGCGTCGAAGCCTGGAAGAACGCCCGGAGCCGCTGAACCGGAATCTTGAATATGGGAGGATCTCTCCGGCGTCCCTTTGCGGCGCGCGGGAAACGGACCTCCTTTTTTCCTTCTTCCGGGAATTTGTCTTTACAAGCGGGATTTTGTATGGTATAATACAGTATCAGCGTTCGAACGGACGAAAGGAGCTTTTTCATGACTGGAACGGAAGCGGCCGGGCTGAAACTGAACCGCAGAAGAACCTTTCTCATCGGTTTCGCCTTCTTCGGGATCCTGCTTCTCTGGCAGGTGTACGACTCCTGGTGCCCCACCTTCCTGACGGACATTTTCGCGCGCCGGATGTACGACCTCTCCTCCGCGGAACTGAAAGCGGGGGACCCCGACAAAATCCTCAACGTGCAGTGGATCGTGGGCATCGTCATGGCGGCGGACAATCTGGCGGCTCTGATCCTCTTGCCCCTCTTCGGGTCTCTCTCGGACCGCACGAAGACCCCCATCGGCAAGCGGATGCCCTATATCCTGACCGGTACCTTCGTCGTGGCGGTGGCGTTCCCCTTTATCCCGCTGTTCTTCCACGCGAACAATATCGTCGGCATGGTCCTCATGATGGCGGTGACCCTGCTCTTCATGATGATGTACCGCAATCCCGCCGTGGCCCTCATGCCGGATATCACGCCGAAGCCGCTGAGAGCCCGGGCAAACGGCATCATCAACATCATGGGCTATTTCGGAGGCGCGTTCGCCACGGTGCTCGGCATCTTCCTCCCCCTCTCGAACTACATCAATGCGGGAGACGAGGCCCGGAAACTCATGACCATCGAGGTCCCCTTCGCCGTCGCGTCCGTGCTCATGGTGATTTCTGCCCTGGTGCTCTTCTTCACCGTCCGGGAAAACAAGCTGGCCCGGGAACTGAGGGATGAAATGGAACTTGGCGAGCAGATGGCCGCGGTCGAGACCCCGGTGGACGACGACGCCCCCATGTCGAAAGCCAACCGCAGGATGCTCTTCGCCATCCTCGGCGCGGAATTCCTCTGGTTCATGGCCGACAACGCCATCGGAACCTATATCGGGAATTACGTGATCTACTATATGAACTCCGGCTCCCAGAACACGATGATCCTCACCATCGCGGGCGGTCTCGCCTCGGTGATCGGATTTGCCGTGGCAGGATCCATCGCCGACCGGATCGGACGGAAGTGGACGATTTCCACGGGCCTTTCCATTACGGTGCTCGCGCTGCTGCTCATGTGCTTTGTCGGTCCCACCGGCAGGGTGACGGGCGAGCACGGGGAGTTCGCGTTTCCCGCTCTGCTCTTCGGCGTGTGGGCGGTGAAGGGCTTCGGCATGGCTCTCGTGCACAACTGCTCCTTCCCGATGGTGGTGGAACTCTGCTCTTCGAAGAAGATCGGCCGGTTCACCGGGTACTATTACGCCGCCTCCATGTCCGCCCAGACGGTCACGCCCGTGCTCCTCGGACTGCTGTTCAACGCGACGAAGGCGTGGCGGGTGCTGCCCGTGTATTCCGGCATCCTGTTCCTCGTCTCCTGCGCCGTCTTCACCCTGCTCGTGAAGAACATCCGGGCGAAGAAGGCGGAGAACGTCAAAGGACTCGAAGCCCTCGGCGGCGACTGAGGCCGAACCGCAAAAGAAAAACGGAATCAAGGATTATGAAGAAAAAAACAAACTTCGCCGCTCTGTTCTCCGGGAAAAAGAAAACCGGACTGTTCAGCCTCGGCGGCAAAAAAAGAAAAAAGCGCTACAAGGCCAACCGGAACCGGCTTGCGGGACTGCGCCTGATCCTCGCCCCCTCGAAGCAGAAAAAAGAGAGCGGGACGGCTCTTCTGATCACCGCCGCCGCCGCCGGAGCCGCCGCTCTCCCGTTCTGGCTCCTCGCCCCGGGAAAAGCGACCGCGGAGCAGAAAGAGAAGTTTTCCGGCAGGGCCTACGCCCACCGCGGTCTGTACGATCCCGACCAGTCCACCCCCGAGAACAGCATCCCCGCGTTCCGCCGCGCAGCAGAACTGGGCTACGGGATCGAGCTCGATGTCCAGCTTTCGAAGGACGGATTCTGCGTGGTCTTCCACGACGACGATCTGCTCCGGGCCTGCGGGGACGACCGGCGTGTGGACGAGGTGACATGGGACGAGCTGAAAACCATGCGGCTCTTCGGCACGAGCAGAAGGATCCCCCTGTTCCGGGACGTGCTCGCGCTGATGAACGGCCGGGTCCCCCTGATGGTGGAGCTGAAATCGGGCTCCCGCAACGTGGAACTCTGCCGCTCCGTCTGCGCGATCCTCAGGGATTACGAGGGGGACGCCTGCATCCAGAGCTTCGATCCCCGCATCGTCGCCTGGTTCCGCCGTCACGATCCCTCCCGTTTCCGCGGACAGCTTGCCCAGCCCTCGAAGTTCTACGGGGAGGACGGCATGGCTCCCCTCACTTCCGCGATCCTCGGGAACACCCTCCTGAACGCCGCCGCCCGCCCGCAGTTCATCAATTACCGGATCGGGGACAAGCCCGCCGCCGTGCGCTTTTCCGAATCCATGGGCGCGCTCCGCTTCGGATGGGTCTCCCGCGATCCCGCCGACGCCGAAGGATACGACGCCGTGGTGTTCGAGTTCTACCGGCCGGAGAAGAAGCTGTAATACGGATTTCACGTAAAACCATGTGAAAGTTTTCGTCCACCTTTTTCAAAATGGTGGCCGGGGATGCGCAGCTCCCCTGGTGTCGGGACAGCGTCCTGACCCGACGTCCGCAGACGTCGGAACACTCATGACTTCCAGAGAGTTCCTCTTTTGGTACTCGCGTTCAACTTGTTGAACCGGCTCCTCGATAAAGGAGAAAAGTACAGCGCTATTTTTTGATGACATCATTTAGAATGGAAATGGTATAAAGCACTTCGAATTTCAAACAAACAGAAAACCGTTCGGACATTTTCAGCCTGAACGGTTTTTTCGCTTTGCGGCAGCCCATTGAGATCCCTTCATACTATTCTCGTTCTAAAAAGCTAACTATATGGGTTTTGATCGCTCTCCGTAGAGTGCGAACAATCTATGATTGTGAGCTCACGTGCGATAACTC
>CACZNC010000046.1 GCA_902782445.1 uncultured Ruminococcus sp. | reverse complement strand
CATCATAGGTCTTTACAAGCAACTCTCTCGCTTCCTGATCCAGCATTTTCTTCTCCCCCTTGTTTTCCTCGGCTATATTATAGCACGCTTGTCAAGAGGCGCGTGGCTATTTTGTTGTATTGCTATAGTTGGCTATATTCAAGGATATAAGCCATTTTTCTCAGTACATGCTGAGCAGGCTGTTTTTTCTCAATCCACCGCGCCTGCGGAAATCAGCGTTCCAGAAGCTCGATCTCCGTCATCATCATTCCCGGACTGCTTTCCGGGGGATTGGAGCGGAGGGCATGACCGTTTGCCTGCGGGGCGAAGTTTGCGGAGTAGCACATAATCATCTTCCGCCCGTCCGGGGAGATGAATTTCGTCGGGAAGTTCACGAAAAACGCCTGCTCGCCGAAGGATCTCATGTAGGTGACGAGTTTCCACTCCCCCGTCAGCGATTCGCTCTCGAGAATGTAGGTGTTCATCTCCGAGCAGGTGTCCCGCCCGTCCGTCACGGCCATGAAATACCGCCCGAGCGGCGCATTATAGGTGACGGTTACGCAGCCCATGTTGTTCTGCCATTCGAGAAGCGGCGCGATCTTCGAAAAGTCTCCGGTCCATACCGGATTGCCGTCCGCATCCTTTCCGGCGTAGAACTCGTAGGCCCCCGGATCGTTGATCGTCTCAGGGGAGGGGGTGACGCGGATGAGATAGATCTGATCTCCGGTGATCCAACTGTTGTGGGCGAAGTTCTCGGGCTTCACGGGATAGAACTTGAGATCGGATCCGTGGGCGACGAGATATGCCTTTCCGTCCGGGGAGTGCTCCATATTCTTTCCGAAATCGACGAAATGAGGCGCGCCGATCTTCACGGGATAGCCCGCGATCCCGCATTCCCCGAAGATCGGGTTTTCCGGCGTATGGGGGCAGGGCTCCCAGCTCTTCCCGAAATCGCGGGAGATCCGGAATCCGACGAAGGGACCGAGAAAGGGCCAGTTGTAGGTTCGGCCGCCGTATTTCGTCCATCCGAAGGGAGAAAGGCAGTAGGTGCCGTAATACCAGATCCCGTCGTAGACAAGGGATCCGCAGGGATACCGCCCGCCGTAGGGATATGCCGACGCCTCCTGATTCTCGAGGGCGGTGCGGGTGAGGTTCATGGGATCGTCCCCTTCGATGACCGCCTGCCCGGTCGTGGTCATCATGTTGACGATAAGTGTGTCAACCTTCAGCCCTCCCCAAACAGATTGGATCAAGTTGCTCTAAAATGGTACCGCATCATGCGGAGGAAGCATTTCTAACCGGCTGTTATGATATCACTCCCTCGCTCTTCCCGTCAATAGGGAGGGACGTTTCAAAGTGAAAAAAGCCGCTTCCGTAAGGCGTTTCACAATGGTGGTACGACTTGTTCCATCCTTACTCCTGAAACTATCACACTGATTTTGGCAGGGTTCCGGCACACACGGTCAAGCGGAATGTTTCGGCAATGATACGGCTTCGAGGATCAATCACAATGGAAACGCCACGGCCTCCCGGTAGAGCTTCTGCAAAATCCCGACAAACGCGGCAACACTCGGTCTTTTGTCCGCCTGATGCCCGACAAGGACGCAGGAGAAGGTCTCCGGGCAGTCGAAGGGGATCCACGCGAACTGGCCGCTGTGGTCGTTCAGAAAACCGGGCGCGAGACAGATCCCCCTTCCCGCCGCCACGTTGACGAGGGTGGAGTCGTGGTCCGGGCTGTTGAAATAGCGGAGCTTTCCCGTGCCGATCAGCCGGTGCTGGACCGCCCGCAGTGCCGCCGGGGATCCTCCTCCGACCATCAGCGTCCGACCGTAAAGGTCTTCCTCCCGCACGAGATCCTTCTTCGCCAGCGGATCGTTCCGGTCGGCGATCAGGTAGACCCGGCTTTCGAATAGGTCGTACACCGTGATCCCCGGGATCTGCCTCGTCTGCTCCCGCAGGGCGAACAGGAGATCGACCTCGTTTTTCAGAAACGCTTCGACGCCGCCCTCGTACTGAAAGACCGGCGTGATCTGCACCTCCGGCGCGGTCTTTGTGAAAATCCGCATGGCTTCCGGGAGATAATATACCGCCTGGCGGACCATCAGGCTGAGGGAGATCGAGTCCCGATACGCCGCGCTGAAATTCTGCCCCTGCTCGATCGCACGCTTCAGATCCTCCCGCATTCCCGTGAGAAACGCGACGAACTGCGCGCCTGCCGGAGTGAGGGACGCGCCCCGGCCGCTGCGTTCGAATATGGAAAAACCGATTTCCTCCTCCAAAAGCCGGATCTGATAGGAAAAGGTCGGCTGGCTGACGTAGAGATTGTCCGCCGCCCGGCTGAAATTGAGGGTACGCGCCAGCTCGATGCAGTAGTCGATCTGCTTGGTGGTCATGGTTTTTGCTCCCGCTATTTAGATTTTGAATCAATTATACAGCATTTCGATTGATTTTTCAAGAGATCCGGTGTATCATGGAATCAGAAAAACAAATCACACAACGGGAGTGAAAAAGCCATGAGCAAGACTTTGATCGCCTATTTCTCGAGAGCGGATGAAAACTATTTCGGCGGAGCGATGCGCTATGTGAAAGTCGGCAACACCGAGATCGTCTGCGGGATCATCAAAGGGGTGCTGGGCGAAGCCCGGGCCGACAGCTTCAGGATCGAGATGAAGAACCCCTATTCCCCGGTGTACATGACCTGCATCGACGAAGCCAAAAAAGACCTCCGCTCCGGCGCGCGTCCCGAACTGGTCTCCCTGCCGGACAGCCTCGACGGATATGACACCGTGATCCTCGCCTACCCGAACTACTGGGGGACCATGCCGATGGCGGTGGTTACCTTCCTCGAAGCCTTCGACTTCACCGGAAAGACCGTCCTCCCCCTGTGCACCAACGAGGGCAGCGGGATGGGCGTGAGCGAGCGGGACATCAAAAAATATGCCCCCGGCGCGATCCTCAAAAAGGGCCTCCCAGTCACGGGCAGTCAGGCGGCGAATTCCGAGGGAGCCGTGAAAAAGTGGCTCGCGGCGAACGGCTTGATCTGAAAGCGGAGGATCGTATGAAAAGAATCGGAACAAAGATCGTCTGCCTCGCGCTGGCATTGTGCCTGCTGTTCTGTCTGGCCTCGTGCGGGCAGGGAAGCGAACCGGAGCAGACCGCACAAGACCATGTTTCAAACGAAGCCGCTCCGTCCGCCGGTGCCGACAACACAGCGGAACAGGAAGACGACAGCGCGGGGGAGGGCAGATCCCTTGTCGTCTATTTCTCCCGCACGGGCGAGCAGTACACCGTCGGCGTGATCGACAAGGGCAACACTGCCATCGTCGCGGAGATGATCGCGGATGAGACCGGCGCGGATCTCTTCGAGCTCGTGCCCGCTGAGGATCATTATCCCATGACGTATGCGGAACTGACCGACGTGGCGATGCGGGAGCAGAACGAAAACGCCCGTCCGGAGTACGCGGGAGAGGTGCCCGAGCTCTCGCAGTACGACACGATCTTCATCGGCGCGCCTGTCTGGTGGGGGGACTGGCCGATGATCCTGTACACCTTCTTTGAGTCGGGCGCGGACGCCCTGGCCGGGAAGACGCTCGTCCCCTTCTCCACGCACGAGGGATCCGGACTGTCCGGATTCGACAAAAAGCTCGCCAAAGCCTGCCCGGACGCGGCGGTGGAAAAAGGCCTCGCCGTCCGCGGGAACGACTGTCAGAACAGGCAGGACAGCGTGCGGGAGGACGTCGCCGAGTGGCTGAGCGGGCTGGGGAATTGAGGGAACAGAATCGGTTTGGCAGAAGCGATTCTCCTGGCGTCCGTCCTTGACGCGGGAAGTTTTATCCTGTATGTAATATACACATAACCACAATGAATCGGAGGAACGACAAATGAGTTACAGGATAAATCGGAAAACCGGGGATCGGCTCAGTGAGATCGGGATCGGCTCTGCCTGTCTGTACAGCGCAGGCAGAGACGAGGCAGTTCGGGCTCTCCGGCGCGCGGCCGAGGGCGGGATCAGCTATTTCGATCTGGCTGCCAGGGACGGAACACCCTTCTCTGTCAGGTGGACGTGGAAGCCGGAGCGAAGTTGCTCATGCCCGGGCAGGTCTTCTGCGGCAGCCTTTCCCCCGCGTCCGACGTGCTGAACGGAAAGCCGGAGGACTTTGCCGAAAAGGTGCGCCGGATCGACGCGGCGACGGGCAGACGGATCATCATCTCCGCGGGCTGCGACATTCCTCCCGCGACGACCGTGGAGAATATGACCGCGTTCCATGACGCCGTGACGGTGCTGGGCTGAGACGGAAACCGAACCGAAACAAACGGTCTGCCGCAAATCCTGTACGGGCGGCGGGCTTTTTTTTGCGATTGACAGATCCCGTCACCGTTTTCGCAGTCCGTTTTCCCCCCCCTCCCTGTTCACAATGAATTTACAATTCAAATCCAAAGCCTCGGATTGACTTTCGGGAAAAGCCGTGCTATGATGTAGTTAGCACAAGCTAATCGAAAGTTTGCGGCTGTCGGATGAAAACATGAATACACGAGGAGTGAAGAACAGCGTGAAACTCCGCCTGATCTGGATCGCAGGCGCGGCGATCGTCGCGGGAATGGTCGTTTTGCTTACAGGAACGTAAGCAGAGGAAAAAACGCGGCCTCTCTTGACATTCCAAACGAATGGGGCTATACTCCGCAACAGTTAGTTATTGCTAATTTCGGCACCGGTACACGCGGTTGACCGTTCCGAAAATCCGGCTGAACCGCAAGGGAGGACTCTGACATGAAGACACGGGAACAATCCAAACGCTTTCTTCTGCTTGGCATCGCCGGGTGTCTGCTGTACGTGATCGGTGACTTCCTGTTCGCCGCGACGGGGAAGGGGCAGACGACGGAGACCATTGGTTTCATGGTCAGGGTCGCCTATCTCGAGATGGGGACATGGCGCATGGCCGCGAGCATCCTCTGCGGCTTTGTCGGCAGCTTGCTCTATTACATGGGCTTTCACCGGATGTACCTGCTTCTGAAGCTCCGCGCCGGAGACGGCAGAAACAGGATCTGGGTACGCCTGTTCCGGGTGGCCTATATGACGGGAACCGTCGCGTGGACATACGTGCATGCCATGTTCATGACGGTCGCGCTGATTTTCAAGTATGTTTTTGAAGCATACGGCGACATGGAAAAGGCCGCGGGGATCGCAAACCGGGTCTTTTACGCCAACGCCCCGCCGATGCTCGCGGCCTACATCCTCTGCGACGTGCTCTTGACGGTCATCATGATCACGCTGGTCTGGAAGCGGATCATTCCGCTGAAATCGACTTTCGCGCGGATCCTCGCAACGCTCTGCAACCCGATGATGCTGCCGGGTGTGGTCGGCAATCTTCTCACTCTCCTTCCGTGGCCTGTGAATCAGCTCGACCACGGGACGGAATCCTTCGGACACGCGCTCGTGCTGATGCTCGGGATGATCCTTCTCAGCGAAATGACAAAGGCGGGAGAGGTCCCGGATGAGGAGGCATTTTCCTGATGACGGGCGGATTTTTCATCGAAACGGGAAAGGAGCGGGATCATGTTCTGGGATCATGCGGCGGGGGTGTACGACCTCTTTGTGAACGTCGTCAACCGGAGAACGCACAAGGCTTTGCGTGAAATTGTAGCCGGGCTGATCGGGCCGGAGGACGACGTACTCGAATGCGCCTGCGGGACTGGGCTTCTGACCTCGGTGATCGCGGGGAAATGCAGAAGTCTCACGGCGACGGATTTCTCAAAGAAGATGCTCGGGCGGGCGGAGAAAAACTGCGCCGCGTACCGGAATATCTCCTTCCGCCTTGCGGACATCACCGCGCTGGACTTTCCCGACGGACGGTTTGACACGGCGGTCGCGGGGAACGTGATCCATCTGCTCGACGAACCGATGAAGGCCCTCGGGGAGCTGGATCGGGTCACGAAGCCCGGCGGCACACTGATCATCCCGACCTATATGAACCGGAATGAGCGCGGCAGAACAAGCACATTCGCGTCCGCCGTCGGAAAAGCGGGAGCGGACTTCAAGCGGCAGTTCACTGCGGAGGGCTACCGGCAGTTCTTTCTCGACGCCGGGTACCGGGACGTGCAGATCGAGCTTGCGGACGGGCGTATCCCATGCGCCGTGGCGGTGATGCGGAAGGAGGAGCGCGGCAGATGAAGAGCGTGAAGATCGTGCAGATCCTATATGGAAAGGGAGGACGAAAATGAAACCCGCATACAAAAACCGGATGCCGAAGGGCATGGCGTGGTCCTTCGAGCCTGCGGCAATCGGATACGGCCCTGCTCCTCGGGGGGAAATGATATGGGACTTTTGAAATCGTTTTTCTCGCAGACCCGGAAGCCCGAAGGCGTTCTCGGGAAGCTGATGGTGAACGGTATGAACGGCAGCGGACACGCGAAGCTCGCCGACTGGGGCATGGCGCACCTCGGCGGGATCGCGCCGTCGAATATGGCCGAACTGGGGTGCGGAGGAGGCCGGAACGCGGCGGAGCTCATGAGACGGTACCCAAAAGCCGCGCTCACCGCCCTCGACTACTCCGTGACCTCCGTGGAGACAACCCGGAAGACCAACCGGAACGAAATCGCGGCGGGACAGTGTTCCGTCGTACAGGCCAGCGTGGAAAGCCTGCCCTTGGCATCGGGATCCTTCGATCTCGCCACGGCGTTCGAGACGGTCTATTTCTGGCCGGGGCTCGAAAAGTGCTTCGCCGAGGTGTGCCGCGTTCTGAAACCGGGCGGCGTATTCCTGATCTGCAACGAATCCGACGGGTGTGACGAGGGCGGCAAAAAGTTCGAGAAGATCATCGACGGGATGAAGTGCTACACCGCCGAAGAATTGGCTTCTGCCTTGAAAGCGGCGGGATTTTCCGAGGTGAAGAGCGACCGGCACCCGTCAAAGCCCTGGCTCACGGTGACGGCGAGGAAGTGAGGCGATATACGATATGGAATGGCTTGCGGAAAACTGGGCAACGCTCGCGGCGATTGCGGTCCTTGTTTTATACTAATTCCACACAAAACCATTGCAAAAGGGTTTTGTGTGATCCTGAAAGTCAGATTGACTTTCAGGACAGTCTAAATCCATGATTTAGACTGGAATTTGTATGAATCGTCGCGCTCGCCCTGCGGAACAAGATCAAAAAGAAGGGCTGCGGATGCGGGTGCACCGGGTGTCCCGGATGCGCTTCTCATCCGAAACCGTCCGAAAAACACCTGAAAAAGGAGGATGCAGAATCATGACTTTGAAGGAAACGCTCCGGGATCATCACGGGACGGTGACGCGCATCGGCGGAGATACGCATTTCATCCGGCGGGTGACGTCCATCGGGATCACCGAGGGGACTGCGTTCCAGACCGTCCGCAACGATCCGAAGATGCCCGTGCTGCTGTACTGCCGCGGAACGCTGATCGCCCTCAACCGCGCGGACGCGGAGAAGATCGAGGTGACGGCATGAACAAAATCGCCCTTTTGGGACAGCCGAACTCCGGCAAGTCCACCGTCTTCAACGCCCTGACCGGTTCCCGCCAGCACGTGGGCAACTGGCCCGGCAAAACCGTCGAGAAGAACGACGGGTATTACACCTACGGGGGGACGCGCTATACCGTCACCGACCTGCCCGGAAGCTACGGCCTCTCGGGCAATTCCGACGAGGAGGTCATCACCGCGGAATACATCCGATCCTCTCAGGCGGATCTGGTCTGCCTTCTGCTCGACGCCTCGCAGCTGGAGAGAAGCATGTACATGGCGGCGGAGTTCGCTCTCCTGAGAAAACCGGCGGTGGTTTTGCTCAACATGATGGATGTGGCGGAGGCACAGAACCGGAAGATCGACGCGGCAAAACTTGCCGGACGGCTCGGCGTTCCCGTCCTTCCTTTCACCGCGGCCGAGGGAAAGGGATACGACGCCCTGAAGCGGTTCCTCGCCGACGGGCTGAAAAATCCGCGGCTGTTCGCCTCCGTGCCAGCGGAGACCGGGAAGTCGGATTCCGCGGAGGACGCTCTGGATGCCGGCGCCGCGAAATACCGCTGGGCGGATGAGATGCTCAAGGGCGTGACGACGGGGACGGCCCCCGAATACAGGCTGTCGAAATTCGACCGGATCGCCACAAGCCCCGTCAAGGGGAAGCTGGTCACGATCGGCATCATCCTCGCGGCGTTCCTCGTCGCCATGCTGGTCTGCATCCCGTTCATGTCGTTCGGGTCGATGCTCCCGGGACTTTTGGGCGGGCCGATCTCCGATCTTCTCACCGGCTGGAATGTGCATCCCTGGCTCGTATCCATTTTCAGCCTGCTTCTGCCCAACGTGCTGTACTTCTCCATCTCGATGGCGGCGTTCGTGTTCGGCGTCAATCTGGTGTTCGGCTTCCTCGAGGAGATCGGTTTCCTCGCCCGGGCCGCGTATCAGTTCGACGGCGTACTGTCGAAGCTCGGCCTGCAGGGAAAGGCGATCTGTCCGATCCTGATGGGCTTCGGCTGCACCATCGGCGGAACCTGCGGCACGCGCGTGATGGACAACTGGGGACAGCGGATGCTGGCGATGGCTGTGGTCTGGGCGGTGCCCTGCGGGTCCATCTGGGCGGTGATCCCGGTGATCTCCGGCGTCTTCTTCCCGGCGTGGGCGACGCTCCTTGTCTGTATCGGCATCCTATGCTACATGGTGCTCATGATGTGGATCGTCTCGAAGGTTTTTGGCAAACCCCTGTCTCCGGCGTCCGGCCGCAGCGGGATGATCATGGAACTGCCCCCGTATCACAGGGCGCACTGGAAACACATTCTGAAAGAGGCGTTTCTCAAGGCATGGGACATTTTGGGGCGCGCGCTGGGTACGGTGACGCTCGTGTCCCTGTTGTTCTGGGCGTTCTCCTTCAGCGGAAGCGGGAACATCGAAGACAGCCTGCTCTACCGTGTCGGCACCTTCATCGAACCCGTGACCCGCTTCTTCGGGCTCGGCTGGCAGACCTTCATGGGCTTCCTCAGCTCCGCCTTTGCGAAGGAAGCGGTCCTCGGCGTGCTGAACGCGATCTTTGTCGGGCAGAACAGCCTGGTCGAAGCTACCTTCAACGCGAAGACGGCGGTTCAGGACAACGCCGCCCTTGCGGAGATCATGCGCACGGTCGTCTCCGCCCCCGAAGCGCTGGCGTTCATGTTCGCCGTGACGTTCAATATCCCCTGCGTCATGGCCCTGAGCACCACCTACCGCGAATCCCATTCTTTGAAATGGACGGCCCGGGTGGCGGCGTTCTATGTCTGCGGCGCGCTGCTCCTCTCCTGCATCGTCTATCACATCGCCGCGCTGTTTGTCTGAAAAACTGTCTGTAAGAACCCAAAACTCCCCCGTCTGCCTCGGAAACCGGGACAGCGGGGGATCATTTTTACACGAATTGTTCGGGGAGCACAGGTCTCCGATCCGTTCTTACGTGTCGGGAAGCTCGCGCAGAGAGGTATTGCCCCAAATACACTTTTTACTTTCCGGGCACAGCATCATCAAACGTCTGTCAAACATTTTTCTCCTCACGCAACCGTTCGATCTGCCTGTCAAAATCCCGTCTGCTCTCCCGGAACACGGGGGCGGAGGCGTAGCAGTGCATCATCCCCGGCTCGATGTGCATGTGCAGCCGATCCGGTATGCCGTCCCGCGCATAGCTCTGACGAATCGCCTCCGCGACGGCGGAACAGGCTTCGTCCGCATAGAACACCCACGTTTCCGGCGCTCCGCGGAAGTCCATGTCGGCGGGGTAAAGCAGGGAATCCGGCGTGTCCGGCGCGGCTTTCCGGGTCATCTCCAGCATATACCGGAACGCGCCGACGGGGAGGATCGGGTCCTCCGCCTCCAGCCGCTCCGCCAGAGCCCATTCCTCCTCCGTCTTCGGGTAAGCGAAGGGGGAGTTCAAGATCAGAAGAGACGGCATGGGAACGGGATCCAGTTCTGCCGCCGCGTTGTGTCCGTTGATCCGGGACAGAAGCTGCAAGCCGAGAAGCCCTCCGTAGGATCCCCCGACCACGGAGACAGCTCCGGCCCCGTACCGCTTCACGATCCCCCGGTAAACCCGGAAAACGAAGTCGGCAGCCTCTTCCGGGGACGCCTCGGTGAACGGGGGATAAAGCGGGTAGAACACATCCATCCCCGCCCGTTCTCCGTATCTGCGTGCGAAGGACACCTCCGGCTTCCAGACGTCCCGGTCCCCTCCTCCGTGGAGATAGAGGATCGCCTTGTCCGTCAGCCTGTTCTTCTCCCGCTTCATGAGCAGGCAGGGGTATTTTCCGGCGTGAAGGGTCAGGTACGAGGCTTTTCCTCCCCGGGGTTCCCGGTACGGATGCTTTCGGTTGTAAGCGCGTGCTTTTCGGAGCTCAGCCTCAACATCCGTCCCCGGGCCTTTGCGGAGTCCGGCCTTCTTGACTGCCCGCAGAACGGAAAGAATGATTCTTGCAGATACGCTCATAACGCTTGGTCCTTCGCTCCCGCGTACTTTTTCCAGCCGAGCAGAAGCGCCGTAAACATGACGATCGCGCCGAGGCTCATATTGGACGTCCCGATCCCGTTGAACAGCGCTGTGTTCCCGAGCTGACGCGCCGCGTTGAATACGCCCTTCCCGATCAGCAGATTGAAGACGCAATACCATTTGGGAAACGGCGTGCACCCTCTGACAAAGGCGATGAACTGAACGACGTTCGCGCCGGTAAAAAACACCGTAAACACGGCTGTGACCGGCAAAAGGAAATAAAGAAGATAGTTCAGCGCGATCTCATGCCCGGCCTCCGGTCCCGCCGCTTCGGTGACCGAACGATAGATCCACATGAACACGCCGCAGGGAAGATGCACCGCTCCGCCTCCCACGGCGAGATATACGTACATCGCAAGCCGATAAAACTCTCCGCTGCGGGGCATCTTCTCCCGGATCAGCGGCCAGACCGTCATCAGGGCGGGAAATTCAAGACATATCCCGAGAAAGCCGATCAGCCCGCCGAGAATCGGCCGCCAGGCGGGCATGGAAAGCGCGATGGCGAAATAGCCTTCGATCATATTTGCCCCGTCCGGGAACTTCGCCGCGCCGATCAGAAGATCGCCGATCAGCGCAAGCACCGCCCCGCAGAGACCGGTCTTCAAACACCGCTCTGCTTTTTCCGTGTTCATGCCGTTGCCTCCCCGCTCATCGTATCACCGTGACGATCCATCCCACCAGCGCGGCGGGGATCAGCGCAAAGACAATGCCGGGAAACAGCATTCCTTTCAGGTGAAACCACTTCTGATGATAGGCTTTGTCCATGTGCTCCGTCCCCTCCAGCCGGAACATCGGGAGATTGGCGAACAGCACCCAGTCGAGAAAGCAGGTATCATAGATGCCGATCCACACCATCAGGCCGAAGGTCAGAAGGAAGCCCTGCCCGAAGGTTTCCGCTCCCGCTGCAAGAGCGCAGACCAGCAGGATCGCCGTAAAAATCACGATGCCGAGGCCCTTTGTCAGAATCACGTTTTTCGATTGATAACTCACGTCAACACGCTCGTGCGTCCTGAAATATTCCTTCTGGATGTCTGGCGGATAGTTGTGGATGCTTGCGGGACTGTATTTTCTGCCGCCCCGGTAATAAGCGAAGATGATGGCTGTAAAGATGGCCGCAAAGACAGCCATTTCGATCAGAATCACCCGGATACTCATGCTCACACCTCTTTCATCACATCAATCCCAACGCAGTTGTTGTTGACTAACTTTTTGCAGGCTGCCTGACGGCCTCATCATCGGCGCCGCAACTCTTCATCGCCGCTTCGGAAGCAGGTGCGCCTGCGTACAGCGTTCTGTCAAACGGATGGGGGATCGAATTAGCTTGCGCTTACCATATTACAGTCGAATCCGGCCCCGATTGCAAGGGGGCAGACAAAAAAACCGGAAAACCTCCCGGAAGGAGATACGGGGAATCCTCCGCGCTGATGCCGGGGATGCGCTCATCCCTTCGCGGACGACGGAAGTCCCTGAAACAACCGGAGCCGCCTTTTCAGATCCATCCGGTTACAGGAGCGGGCATTCTGTCTTTTCAGGGCACCGCTACGATTAGACTTTGCTAACTACCAAAACGCCGCGCATCGCGTCCGAATGCATCCATGGCGGTCATATCACACAAAGATCGCCCGAAACCGTCCGGAGATTCTTGTGCATAATCCGGTGTTGACAACGGATTCCGGACATGGTATAATGAAACCGGAGGTTAGCCAACGCTAACATCAAAGAGCATATCCTCCCCATCCGGAAAAACCTTTGCGGAAGAATTCTCCCCTGCATTCGAAAGGAAGGCTGTCATGTCGGAAGCCCTGCTGATCGAACACTGTTCCCCCACGCTCGCGGGGATCAAAACCGCGAATCTCTTCTCCTGCCCCTTCCGCGGGGATTCGGAGATCTTCGCGTTCGTGCGGACCGTAAACCGCCTGCTGAACGGAAAAGGACTGCGGATCCTTCCTCTGCGCAAAACCGCAGGCCATGTGCTCTTCTATGTCTTTCGCCCTGCTCTATTGAAACGGGATCTGGGACAGGAGGATGCGGCGGCCCTTCTGAGAGAACGCGGGTATTCTCCGGAGAATCCGGACCGGTGCATCGCAAGGCTGGCAAAGCGGCTGAAGGAGAGCGAGGCTTTTCCCCACGAGATCGGCCTCTTTCTCGGATATCCGCCGGAGGATGTGCGGGGATTCATCGAAAACGGCCCCAGAAGCTGCAAGCTGTCCGGGTGCTGGAAGGTCTACGGAGACGCGGAGGCCGCAAGGAAGCAGTTCGAACGGTTCAGCAAATGCAGGCGGATCTACCGGTCCCTCTTGGGAAAAGGACGCACCGTCGAAAATCTGACCGTCCGCACCTGAAATCTTCATGAGAAGATCATCAATAAACCCAACATACAGAAAGGAAAAACGAAATGAGCAGAATCGCAGTTGTTTACTGGAGCGGGACCGGCAATACCGAGGCGATGGCGTCCGCCGTCGCAGATGGGATCGAAGCGGCCGGAGGAGAAGCGGTACGGTTCACCGCCGCCGAATTTGATGCCGACAGGATGGACGAATTTGACGCCGTTGCGTTCGGCTGCCCGTCCATGGGATCCGAGGAGCTGGAAGACAGCGAGTTTCTCCCGATGTTCGAGTCCGCGGAAGGGAAGCTGAACGGCAAGAAGATCGCCCTCTTCGGCTCTTACGGCTGGGGAGACGGCGAATGGATGCGCAACTGGAACGACCGCTGCGTCGAAGACGGCGCCGTGATGGCCTGCGACTTCGTCATTTGCAACGACGCGCCGGACGACGAAGCTGTGGAAGCCTGCAAAACGCTCGGAGCCGCGCTGGTCTGATTCCCGACAGTCGGAATCCCGTCAGCAATGGCAGGCCGCAGCGACAACGCCAGGGGATCCCCCGTTACCGTACACAGTGGAGGAACCTGCGAAACGAAAGCCGGAAAACGCGGCATTTCGCTTTCCGACTGCCCGGCACTCTTAAGCGACTGCCCGGCACTCTTTACTGACTGCCGGACACTTTGGTGAGTCTGTGATAACTTCATGGCGCAAAAAACATGAAAAATCGGAAAAACTCGCGGTTCATTCTTGACAGGCAATGTCTGCGGTGATATAATATTCCTTGCGCGGAAAGGATCCTTCCGATCCCGACCGCGCATTGATACTTTCAAAAAAGAAGGGTTGCTCTATGCTTACAAAACTTGCCGTTTTTGCGGCAGGACTCCTGTGCGGCACCGCGGGCGTGAAGATCCTCGCCTCGAAGGACGCGAAAAAAGTCTACTCCCACACGACGGCCGCCGTGCTCCGCGCGAAGGATTCCGTCATGGAGACCGTCACGCTGATCCGGGAAAACGCGGACGACGTTCTCGCCGAAGCGAAGGCCATCAACGCTTCCCGCGCGGCAGAGGAAAAATGCACGGTCGTGGAAGACTGCGGCTCCGGGAAAGACGAATGCAGCTGCGCCGCGGAGGATTGTGTCTGCGAAGCGGAAGCCGGCGCCGAAGAGGATGTCGCCGCGGACGGCAAGACCGAATAAAGGACATAAGGGGAAGGCTGCCGTTTTTTCGGCGGCTTTTTTCCGGGGATCGACATCATGAAATGGATCATACTCAATGAAACGCCGGGGCGGATCCGCGCGCGTCTCGTCACGGCCCGGCGGTACGCGGAGGACGGCCGGGCATCGAAAATGACCGCGGAGGAAGCCGACCTTACGGAATATGCGCTGCGCGCGGCGGACGGCGTGGAGAGCGTGAAGGTGTTCGAACGCACCGGGGACGCTGTGATCCGGTATTCCGGGAAAAGAGCCACGGTGATCCGCGCGCTCGCTTCCTTCTCCTTTGACGCCGCCCGGGAGAAACAGCTCGTTCCCGCCCATACGCCGCGGGAGCTGAACCAGGAATTCGAGGAAAAAGCGGTATCCCTCATCCTGCGCCGCTGTCTGAGAGGCCTTTTCGTCCCCGCGCCCATCCGGCACGCGCTGACCGTGCTCCGGGCCGCCCGGTATGTGAAGGAGGGACTCCGCTGTCTTCTCCGCGGCAAAATCGAGGTTGCGCTCCTCGACGCGACGGCGATCGCCGTTTCCATCCTGAGAGGCGACTGGAACACCGCTTCGTCCGTGATGTTCCTGCTCCGGCTCGGCGAACTGCTCGAAGAATGGACGCACAAAAAATCCGTCGGGGATCTGGCTTCCACCATGTCCCTCGGCGTGGAGAAGACCTGGCTCAGAACGCCCGGCGGCGAAGAGATCCTCGTTCCCCTGTCCGACGTGAAAACCGGGGACACCGTCGTCGTGCGCACCTCCGGGATCATCCCCCTCGACGGGCATGTGATCGGGGGCGAGTGCGCGGTCAATCAGGCTTCCATGACGGGCGAGAGTCTTCCCGTGCGCAAAACGGCGGGCAGCTATGTCTATGCCGGATGCGTCGTGGAGGAGGGCGAATGCGTGCTCCGCGTCGATAAGGCGATGGGCAGCGGCCGGTATGACCGCATCGTCGCCATGATCGAGGCGTCGGAAAAGCTGAAATCGGAATCCGAAACAAGGGCGGCGCACCTCGCCGACAAGCTGGTCCCCTTCTCCCTCGGCGGATGTGCTCTGACATGGCTTCTCACCCGCAATCCGGCGAAAGCGCTGTCCATCCTGATGGTGGATTTCTCCTGCGCCCTGAAGCTCGCCATGCCGCTCTCGACCCTGTCCGCCATGCGGGAAGCCGCCCGGCACAACGTGACCGTCAAGGGAGGGAAATTCCTCGAGGCCGTCGCGCAGGCCGATACCGTAGTCTTCGACAAAACGGGGACCCTGACCCATGCCTCTCCCACGGTTTCCGCTGTCGTTCCCCTGAACAGTCAGGATGAAAACGAGCTGCTCCGCACCGCCGCCTGTCTCGAGGAGCATTTTCCCCATTCCATCGCCCGAGCTGTAGTCCGGGAAGCGGAAATCCGCGATCTGCTCCACGAAGAGCGGCACGCCACGGTCGAATACGTCATCGCCCACGGGATCTCCAGCTCCGTCGACGGAAAGCGCGTCCTGATCGGGAGCCGGCATTTCGTCATGGAGGATGAAAAATGCGCGGTCCCGGAGGGCGGAGAAGAAAAAATCGCCGCGCTGCCCGCGGACTGCTCCCATCTTTATCTCGCCGTGGACGGGATGCTCGCGGCGGTGATCTGTGTCCGCGATCCGCTCCGGGAGGAAGCCGCCGCCACGGTTTCAGCCCTGCGCTCGCTCGGCGTTTCCCGGTTGATCATGATGACCGGGGACAGCGAACGGACGGCGTCCTCCGTGGCGCAGGCGGTCGGCGTGGACGATTACCGCTCCGAGGTGCTTCCCGAGGACAAGGCCGCCTTTATCCGGGAAGAGCATAAAGCCGGACGGTGCGTTCTGATGCTCGGGGACGGCGTCAACGATTCTCCGGCTCTCTCCGAGGCGGACGCGGGGATCGCGGTCTCCGGCGGCGCTCCCATCGCGCGTGAGGTCGCCGACATCACCATGACCGGGGACGATCTCTCCGGCCTCGTGCTTCTGCGGGAGCTCTCCATGCGCTATATGAACCGGATCCACGCGAATTACCGCCGGATCATCTCCTTCAATCTCGCTCTGATCCTTGCGGGCGTTGCCGGAATCCTCGCCCCGACGGCCTCCGCCATGCTCCACAACGTGTCAACCCTTGTTTTCAGCCTGCTGAGCACAAGGCCGCTGATCGGGGAGGAAAACAGATAAAGCGGAAAGAAGATGCTTCCGCATGACGAAAAGGAGGCTGCAGCGATATGACCGCATCGGAAAAGCTCATGCGAAAAAAGAAGGTCTACAAGGCGGAGCTGGATAAGGCCACGCCCATGAGCGGCGAGCTCTGGGAAAGGGCGACGGTCAGGCTCGACGAAATCCAGACAAGATACGGAACGCTTCCGAAAGGCGTCCGGACCCATACGGACAAGATTTTTCCCGCGGCGGCGGTCTATCTGACCGTCAAGGAAGAGTTGGGGGAGAAGACGGCGTACTCCGTCCTTGAAAACGCCTCGATCAGACTATGCGCCGAAGTCGCTCCGAAGCTGGCGAAACTGATGAAGCTGCCGGGGATGCGCGGTCTGTTCGTGAAGCTCTGGGATCCGATGACGAGGAAGATGTTCGGCCCGGAGAACGGCTTTCGGAACGTGTTCTACCCCAGGAAAAAGGGCGAATACCGGATGGACGTGATTTCCTGCCCCTACTTCCGCTATTTTACCGAACTCGGGTGCCCGGAGATCACGAAAATCTTCTGCGAAAACGACGACCGGATCTACGGCTGCCTGCCCGGCCTGAAGTTTCTGAGAACCGGCACGCTCGGAAAGGGCGCGGAGAAATGCGATTTCAGGATGAAGAAAGAAGAATAGCTTCGCCGGACCGTCTTCCTCCGCCCACGGGAACCGCTTGCTCCGCTTTTTCCGTAAGATGCTCTTCGTCCGCTCCCAGCCGTCCCCGGCGTCGGTCGCGTGCCGCACGAAGCGGAAATCGCAGATCTTACCGCCCTGACAGAGGGTCTCGGTCCGGATAAAATCCGTATAGGGCAGATCCCCGTAATTGATGATGTCCGCGTGACAGCACATGGCCCCGAGTTTCAAAAGGCCCCGCTTCCCGAGAATCTTTGCGTAGAGACATTCGTTGCACTCAAAATGAAATTCGTCCTTCGGGTCGTTCCAGTGCCATGAATACCGCCAGCCCGCGCCGGAGCCTTTTTTGAAGCTGAGGGGAACGATCTTCTTCATGAGCGGCAGAAAGAACGGCCTCCGCGCCAGCTTTTTCATTCCCGACGGATCGAGAAATTTCCACATCTCTTCCGATACGGTCCGGCAGGCCTCCGCCTCGCTTATACTAATTCCACCCAAAACCATTGCAAACCGGTTTTGGGTGACCCTGAAAGGCAGAATGACTTTCAGGGCATTCTAAATCTGTGATTTAGAATGGAATTTGTATTATGCCTCGCTTCTGCAGAACTTCGTACAGGGCGATCGAGGTCAGGATCTGCGCCATGTGCCTGTAGTTTCCCTTGTCGCAGAAGTCCCGCTCCTCGTCTGTTAGCTCTGCCATCCGGACGAGGACTTCCGTCTGCGCGTCCTTCTCCAGGGGCGGAAAATAGTTCCGGTACCGGCTGACGGATACCAGCTTTTCGGGCGTGTAGTTCATGTTTGCCTCCTTATTCTTTTCTGAATCCGCAGAATATGCTCTTCTCACCCTTGTCCCGCAGAATTCCGGGATCGTTCCGTTTTTCTGCTGACCAGAAATCCGCCCTCGTCCGTGACTGTCTCATATCCGGCGGCCAGTTCGTTTTTGCTGCCGACGACCAGATAATCGCATCTGCCGCTGTTTCCGCAGGTGCCGCGTCGGATCAGCCGCCCGTGGATCTCCCCGATCCCGAAAAAGTCGGAATTGCACAAGAGCGGCAGTACATGAAGGAGACCGCGGCTCTTTGCAAACTCAGCGTTCGGGCATTGGGTGAAATGATACCGGGCGACGTGATGCTTCCGGTCATACGGCTCGTCCACGTTGACGAATCCGGCCGGGTACCGTTTGATGTCCTTCCGGTCCCGATCGCCCGATCTGCGGAAGACCCTGTCGATCAGCCGCATATCAAAGGACCGGTTCAGATCGAATATCTTCCCGAGCGCGGTAAACGGGCCCATGAACAGTTTGTTTACGAATCCCTGCAGCTCGGCGACCGGCGGCTGATCGGGCAGGGCCGGATAAAGCGCAAAGATCAGAAGCCCGCCGTAGATCGCACGGGCATGACCGTTCTTCCATCCTCCGTAATCCGGGAGATCCGGCAGATAAGCGTTGTAGTTCTGAACTGTTTTTTCCCAGATCCGGTCCGCTTCCTTTCCGTATCGGTCCGCGAGCCATTTTCTGACAGGCCTGCAATAAGGCAGTTCATGGATCGGGATATGATCTGCCGCCGGCTTGTTTTTTCCGCGCTCTCCGCTTCCCATCGAATGCGCCTCCTTCGTCCCATTGCCCGTTCTCCGGTAACCGTCACCGGAGAATGCAGTTAGTTTTCGCTTATCATTATACTTCGCGGCGTCCCGTTTTTCAAGTCAAATCGCAAAAAACAAGGAAAAAACAGATAAGCGGCCGGGATTGGTACCGATCGCGGCATGCGTACGGTGAAAGGCCGGACAGCTTTTTGGGGGAAGGATTGTTCTGTTTTTCTCCCGGGGTACTTGCTTTTCCCCGGCTGCTGTGCTATAATGGTTAGCATAAACTAATTTTTGGCGGCGACAGCAGAGGAGACGACGGCAAAATGTATTTGGAAATCAGGGACCTCAAAAAGAGCTACGGAGACGGCAGCAGCCGCGCGCAGGTGCTCCGGGGCGTCACCACGTCGGTGGAGCGGGGATCGGTCTGCGCCATCCTCGGCCCCAGCGGATCCGGCAAATCTACCCTCTTGAACTGTGTCGGCGCGCTGGAGACGGCGGACAGCGGTTCGATCCGGGTGGACGGGGCGGAGCTCTGCGGCATGAAGAAGGACGGCCTCGCAGAGTACCGGCGGGAAAAGCTGGGCTTTGTGTTCCAGTTCTATAACCTCGTGCCGAATCTGACGGTCTGGGAGAACGTGCAGGTGTGCGAATACCTGTCGAAGCATCCCCTTCCCATGGAGGAACTGCTCGACACCCTCGGCATGACGGAACACCGGAAGAAATTCCCCTCCCAGCTCTCCGGCGGCCAGCAGCAGCGGTGCGCCATCGCCCGGGCCGTCGTCAAGAACCCCGAACTTCTGCTCTGCGACGAACCGACGGGCGCGCTGGATTCCGCCTCCAGCAGGGAGATTCTGATCCTGCTCGAACGGATCAACCGGACCTACGGCACGACGATCCTCCTGGTGACCCACAACGCCGCGATCCGGCAGATGGCGAACAAGGTGCTGACCATCCGGGACGGGGTAATCGTGGACGAAACAGAGAACGCCTCGCCCGTCCCCGCGGCGGAACTGGAGGATCTCTGATATGGGACGGGTACTCAGCAGACGAACCCTCAGAGAACTCCGCGCCCACTTTCTCCGGTATCTCGCGCTCGGATTGATGATCCTCTTGTCCATGTATCTGATCGTCAGCCTCATCGGCGCGGCGGACACGGTCATCATCAGCGGGGCGGAACACGCGGAGAAAAACCGGATCGAGGACGGGCAGTTCACCGTGTTCGTTCCCCTGACCGGGGCGGAGGAAGAACTGCTCCGGCAGAAGGGGATCGACGTCGAGCCGATGTTTTACCGGGATTACGCCCTCGAGGACGGGAGTGTCCTCCGGGTGTTCCGGATCCGGGAAAGCATCGACCTTGCTGAGACCGAGACCGGCGCAGCCCCGGCGGACGACGGAGAAATCCTTCTCGAAAAGAGGTACTGCGAGACGAAATCCCTCTCTGTGGGGGACAGCATCACGGCGGGCGGGATCGGGCTCACGGTCAGCGGATCCGCCACAACGCCGGACTACGACGCGCCTTACCGCTCCATGGGCTCGGGCACCGTGGACAGCGCGAACTTCGGCACAGCCTTTGTGAGGGGCGGCCTCTATGACCGGCTGGCGGAAACGGGGAAGAGCCTGCAGTCCGAAGAATACCTCTATGCCTACCGGCTGAACGGGAAGCTGACGGACGACGAGCTGAAAGCCCTTCTGAAATCCTTCTCCTTCGATCCCGACGCGGTGGACGACCCGTACTTTCAGGCGTACTGGAAACAGATTAACGGAAAGCGGGACGATCTCCGGGACGGCGCGGACGAGCTGGCGGAGGGGATCGGAGAGCTGAGCGAGGCGCTTGACGAATTCTCTTCTCGGCTGAGCGAGGACATCCCCGCCTCCCTCCGCGACATGCTCCCCGCCGAATTGTTCGACGCGGCGAAAGAGCTCTCCGACGCGGGCCGGGAAGCCGCAGGGGGAAGCGGAGAACTGCGGGACGCCGTGGAGGAACTGCTCGACAAAGTCTGGTCCGGGGACACCGAAAATCTCCGCTCCTTCGTGACCGCCGCGGACAATCCGAGGATCGGCGCGTCGGCGGACGACGTGATCATCAACAAATACGCCAGCGTCCTTGCCGGGATCATCATCCTCGCGCTCATGGCCTACGTCATCAGCGTCTTCGTCGTGCACGGGATCGAGGAGGAGCAGAGCGTCATCGGCACCCTGTACGCGCTGGGCGTGCGGCGGGGGGAGCTATTGCGGCACTATCTGGTCCTGCCCTCCCTTGTCTGTCTTGCGGCGGGAGCGGTCGGAACGGCAGTCGGGTACAGCCGCCTCGGGGTTCCCCTCCAGACGGCGGACACCTACGCGTATTACTCCGTTCCCACCCTCGACACGGTCGCGGAACTCTGGGTGATCCTCTACGGGATCGTCATGCCGCCCCTGACCGCGGTGCTCGTGAACTGGATCGTGATCCGCCGCCGTCTGTCCGTCCCGGCTCTCGCGATGATCCGCGGGGAAGAAAAGCGGCGGGACGTGTCCCGGGTTGAACTCGGAAACATGAGCTATGTCCGGAGGTTCCGGCTCCGGCAGATGCTCCGGGAAGGACGGAGCGCGGCGGGCGTGGTGCTCGGGATCTTTGTGTGCCTCTTGCTCATGATGATCGGCATCAACGCCTACACCCTCTGTGTCCATGTGGGGCAGGACAACGTCGCCGACACGAAATACGCGTATATGTACCTTTACAAATACCCGGAAGAAGAGGCCCCGGAGGGTGGGGTCCCCGCCTACGCCGAGAGCCTGAAAAAGGAGATCTTCGGCTACAATATGGACGTGACGGTGCTCGGGCTGGAGCGGGACAATCCCTTCTTTGACGCGGATCCGCCGGACAGCATGACCCGGGTCGAGATCAGTTCGGCCATGGCGCAGAAATACGGACTGAAAGCCGGGGACTCCTTCACCGTCGAGGATCCCGACAGCGACCGCTCCTACGCCTTCACCGCGGACAGGATCGTGACCTATGCTCCTTCGTTCTGCGTCTTCATGGACATCGAACGGATGAGGGAGCTCTTCGGCGCGGGGGACGACTACTACAACGCCGTCTTCTCCGACCGGGATCTCGGGATCGACCCGGGGCGGCTCTATTCCGTCAGCACCCGGGAGGACGTGGTCAAGGCCGCGGACGTGTTCGTCAACCTGATGGCCGGGATGGTCTACACCATGATCATCGCCTCCGCCGCCATCATGGCCGTGGTGATGTACCTGATGATGAAGGTGATGATCGACCGTTCGGCGGGAGGGATCGCGCTCTTCAAGGTCTTCGGCTACCGGCGCGGAGAGCTCTCGAAGCTGTTCATCGACGGCAACACCGTCCTCATTGCCGCGGGGACGCTCGCCGCCATTCCGCTTTCAAAGATCCTCATGGACGCCGTATACCCCTATCTCGTCTCAAACGTGGCCTGTTCCATCGATCTGCGCTTCCCGTTCTGGGTGTACGCCGCGCTCTTCTGCGGAGTCATGCTGCTCTACGCCGGTATCAACCGCCTCCTTGTGTGCCGTATCGACCGGATCGGCATGGGCGTCGTGCTGAAAAACAGGGAGTAAAATAATACTATATTCCTTCTATAAAGCTGTCTTCATGGGTTTTGATCGCTCTCCGTAGAATGCGAACGACGGGGTGGGAATACCATTTATCCAAACATGAC
>CACZNC010000045.1 GCA_902782445.1 uncultured Ruminococcus sp. | reverse complement strand
TGGTGTGCGGACACAGACCAAACGAAATGGCAGCAGCCTTGTCCTATACCCCCATGAAAGTTCTTGCCAGGCTTCTTTCAAGAAGCCGCGTTTCCTTTTAGCTTGAGATTTGTATCACGCCTGCTTGACACTCCACGAAAAAGCGCGGAAGATCCGTTCCTCGCCTCCGATCCGACAGAAAAACGGCCGGGCCCCCTCTCGGGGAAACACCGGCCTTTTCTGTTTGGGTTACTGTTTGTCAGGGGTCAGCGCCGGATCATTTCCAGCCCTTCATCTTGCCGGAGTACTCCAGCAGTTTGATGAAGTGGCCGCCGACGACGGAGCGGTGCTGGAATCCGCGCTGCTGTGCCGACACCGTGAAATACCAGTCGGTGGCGGGGACGCGGCTCAGAGTGCAGTTGTAGGCCTCCCACAGCGGGGCGACGTATTCCTCGAAGTCCGCGCGCTTTTCGGCGAGGGTCCCGGTCCAGACCAGCCAGTCGGACTTGGTGTAGGTCTCCCGGTTGTCGAGGGGCATTCCGTAATGGTTGACGTGGTGCCTGTACGACGCGAATTCGGTGGCGAGGACGCCCGGATCCATGATCCCCGTGCCCATCAGCTTGTCCCAGACGATGTTGTACTTCATCGACCAGGTCCCGGGACGGTCGAAGGCGAGGCGGTAGGATCCGTCCCCGTTCGCCGCTCTTTCCGCCCAGCCCGCGGCCATCTTCCGGGCCTTTTCGGTCATGGCTTCGGAGTCGGCGTCCCGGCCCAGCATCTTGTAGATCACGCCCAGCCCCGCGATGCCCATGACGGCTTTCAGGGACAGGTTGCAGTTGTGGGCGAGGTGTCCGGCGAAGTCGTCGGTGCAGAGCTGATTCTCCGGGTCGTCTCCGTGGGCTTCGAGGTACTTGACCCACGCTTCGAGCAGATCGAGGTTGTCCTCGGCGAATTTCGTCTCTTTGTCCGCGATCGCCACGGCGGCGGCCATCACGAGCATATTGCCGCATTCCTCCACGGGCATCTGATACTGGAGGGCGTTCTCGCCGTAGACCTGTCCGCGCACCAGCGGGAACTGGCCGCAGTCGTGGGGAGCGAAGTCGAATATCCATTTGTCCGTCCGGGAGTACTTGTAGATCGGGCGCATCATGCCGCGGACGAGCTCGGGATTGTACATCAGATAGAGGGGGATGGAAGGATAGGACACGTCCACGGTGGCGGCGCATCCGTTGGAGAAGCACTCCTTCGAGATCCAGAGGATTTCGCCGTCCTTGTCCACGGCCAGCTTGTGGGCCGCGATGGACTGCCGGTAGGAGAGCTCGCAGATTTCGGCGTACTTTTCGCCGCCGGCGCGGGTCGCGTCGAGGAAGAGCCTGTCGGAAAAGGCCTTGCACTTTGCGGCGATGGCTTCAAAGTCCGCGAACGCTTCGGCGATGGCGCACTCGATGGTTTTGCCGTCTCTGTTCCAAAAGGATTTCAGCTTGTCGCCGAAATAGTCGATGGAATACACGTCGTCGTAGGCGAAGGTGAAGAGAGCGGAGGGCTTGCAGCAGGTCTTGAGATCCGCTGAAGCACAGACAAACATCATGTCTTCCTTGAAGCCTTCGGGCGCTTCTTCGCGGCGGTGTCTCGGCACGAACGGGACATTCTTTGTGCCGCAGCCGGTGGTGCCTTCGCTGACACTGAGGTAGAAGTACCCCCAGTCGATGCGGATGTCGTCGCCGGAGCAGTGAAGCACATCCTGCGTCAGGCTGCCTATTTTCACGGTCGGCTTGCCGTCGATCTCCATGGTTTCGATGCTGCATCCGCAGTCGCCCCGGTTGTTGAGGCAGATTTCCTCGGAGACGGCGATCGTGACCTTGACGTCATGGCTCGCGCCGTCGAGGGAACCGACTTCGACCTTCATGTAGCTGACCGGACGGGTGAGCAGATCGTAGTCGTCCATCAGCAGAGGCGTGAGGAAGGTCGCTTTCAGGCATACGCCCGCGCCTTCGAAGGTATAGGTCGTGGAAAGAGCGTCGCAGTCCCGGGAAGTCTGGGTGAGAACCGGGGAATCGTCGTTCCGGTTCAGTTTGCCGAGGAAGCGGTAGACCGTGCCGTCGATCTCGGCGGTGCCGACGATGGTGTTCGGATGGCCGGTCCAGTGGACGGTGACGGCGTCGGTCAGACGGTCCGCGGGGGACCAGACGGAAAAATACGGATCCACCGTAATCAGGGGAACGGACGGGGGACGAAGCTGCATGGGGAGCCTCCTTTTTGTCTGTAAGTTTCCTGTTTTCATGCGGGGGAAGGAAAAACCGCTTCGGGATCCCTTTCCCCTTTTCTGTTTCAGAATATCATAAAAAATCAACGAAATCAAGTCCGAATTATCGCAGATTTCAGGGGATTGGTGCGAAAAATCAACCTTCGGACTCTTCCATGATCTCCGCCGCCCGTCCCAGGATGTCGAGGGAGAAGGAGGGGATGCGCCCGAGGCCGTCCGGTCCCACGTTGAGCAGGTAGTTCACCCCCATGGAATTGAGGTGCTTCCGGTTCGCAGCGACGGTTTCGGGGGATTTCCAGTTGTGGTCGAAATACTTGAATCCCCATGTGTCGTTCAGCGTCGCGGCGGTCTCATACAGGTCGTAGGGGGACCATTTGTAGCCGCCGAGCCCGTTCATGTCGCCGCTCTCCGCCTCCGTCATTTCCTTCGGAGGTTCCCGCGGGATCTCGTTGTCGCCGAGGGATACGTAGTCGTAGGCCCCGTTCCCCAGCCGGGAGTTGACCAGCGCGTCCGGCTGATATTCCTTGATCATATTGTAAAGTTCGAGGCTCTGCGCCTTTGAGATCACCCCGGGCGTGTCGAACCAGATGAGGCAGAGGTCGCCGTATTTCGTGAGGATCTCTTTCACCTGGGGCTTGATCTTGTTTTCGAAACAGCGGTCGAAGTTCTTCTTCGAAATGTCCGGCCAGTCCCAGGAGTTGAACCAGTCCCGCCCGGAGCATCCGCCCTTTTTATCGTAGCCGCCCCCGTCGGGATCGTGCCAGTCCAGTTCCTGGGAGTAGTAGAGCCCGAATTTGATCCCGTGCTTGTAGCAGGCTTCGGCGAGCTCCGCGATGATGTCCCGCCCGAAGGGAGTCGCGTCGGCCACGTTGAAGGGATCGGCCTCCGAGCGGAAGAGCGCGAACCCGTCGTGATGCTTCGACGTAATGACGAAATACTTCATGCCGAAGGACTTCGCCGACCGGATCCATTCGTCCGCGTCGAAATACACCGGATTGAAGCATTTCGCCAGCGCGGAGTATTCGGCGGTGGGGATCCCGAAATAGGACTGCGCCCATTCGCCGTAGGTGGGAGTCCGCTCTCCCCGGTATTCGCCGCCCAGCATGGAATAGAGCCCGAAGTGGACCATCATCCCGTATCCCGCCGTGCGGAACCATTCTCTGTTGTTCATCCCGTTTCCTCCGTATTCCGCCGCTCAGAGTACGATCCCCGTCGGCTTTCCTTCTTCGTCGAGCATTTCATATCCGTGCATGTTCAGGGTTTCCGTGATTTTTCTCCATCTCTCCTCCATCCCCTCGTCGTAGAGAACGGGATGGAAGCCGCCCCGCAGGTAACCCACGATGGCCGGGAGCCGGAAATCGTCCGTGGTCAGCTCCACCCGGCGTCCTTCTTCGGGCAGTTCCGCTTTCAGCTTTTTCATCGCGTGGGAGAGCAGAGCCGCGCCGAGTCCGTGTCCCCGGTCGTCGTACCGGCAGGCCACCATGTGGATGTCGCCGACCCCGTCGGAACGGACATAGCCCGTGGTGGTGGCGGCGGGCGTTCCGTCGGCGTCCCGGCAGGCGAAAAAGACGTCGGATTCCGGTTTCAGTTCTGCCCGTCCGAGAATCGCGTCGTTCCATGCGGAGATCGTCGCGTCCTCGGCGCAGAGCCCGCAGCGGCAGATCTCGACCCACGCCTCCTCGTCCCCGGGTCTGAAGGCGCGGATAGAATACCCCGGAACCGCGGGCACGTCCGGTATCGTGTCGAGCAGGTGGATCATCATGAGCTGTCTCATGGCATTCCTCCGAATCTGAAAAGGATGAAGGGCCGTTTCGTCATGGACGGCCTGATCCAGTATAACACAAAAAGGAAGGGATTACAAGCGGGGAAAGGAAAAAGACGGAGCGGGGAGCATCCCGTCACATCCGGCGGCCCGGGCGCATATCCTGTTTTCGGAGGCCGGTATCCGGCTTTTCAGAGCGTCAGAACAAGAGAACGGAGAGGGATGGGATCATGCAAGACGGGATCAAGATCGGGGTCATCGGCGGGGACGGCAGGATGCTTTTGGCCGCGCGGTGCCTGTCGGAGCGGTACGAATGCGCCGTCTGGGGACTGGACGGGGAGGGCAGAGATCTGCCTCTGGGGGCGGTACGGTGCGCGGATCCGGTTTCAGCGGTGCGGGGAGCCTCGGCGGTCCTCTTGCCCCTGCCCGTTTCGCGGGACGGGATCCGGCTGTACGCGCCTCTCGCGGATCACGCGCCGGAGCTCATTCCCCTCATCCGGGAGGCGGAACCGGGCGGGATCCTGCTCGGCGGGAAGATCCCCCCGGGGACCGTCGAGGCGGCGCGGGAGAGGGGGATTCGGGCGTGCGACTATTTCGAGGACGAGGCGGTCCAGATCGGGAATGCGGTCCCCACGGCGGAAGGAGCCCTCGCGGCCTGCATCGAAGCCCTGCCCGTCACGGTGTCCGGAATGCGGGCGGCGATCCTCGGCTACGGACGGGTGGGCCGGACCCTCGCCCAGCGGATGATCGCCCTCGGCGCGAAGGTGACGGCCGCGGCGCGGAGCCAGAAGGATCTCGCCTGGGCGGAGGCGGACGGATGCGAACCGGTGCCGCTTGCCGAATTTCTCGCTTCCCCTCCGTGGTGCGCCGCCCTGTTCAACACGATCCCGGCCCGCACCCTCGGCAGGGAGACGCTCTCGAAACTGCCGAGGGAGACCGTGATTTTCGAGCTTGCCTCCGACGGCGGCGGTGTGGATGCGGAAGCGGCGGCGGAGTGCGGGATCCGATTGGTGCCCCTGCCGTCCCTCCCCGGTAAGACCGCCCCCGAGACCGCCGGGGAGATCGTCTGCCGGGCCGTATGCCGCAGGATCCGGGAATTCTTCGGCACACCTGAATGCGAAGAAGGGAGGGGGAGGGAATGAATGAGCAAAAACCGCGCCTCGGATTTGCCATGACCGGATCCTTCTGCACCCACGGAGCCGCGCTTGGCGTCCTCGGGAAGCTCACGGGAGAATACGGCATCGTCCCGATCCTTTCGGAGCACGCCGCCGCATGGGACACCCGATTCGGGAAAGCGGAGGATCTCGTCCGGGCGGTGAAGGAGCTGACGGGGCGGGATCCCGTGACGGCGGTGACGGAAGCCGAACGCTTCGGACCCTCCTATCCCCTCGACGCGCTCCTGATCTGCCCCTGCACCGGGAACACCCTCGCGAAGATGGCCCAGGGCATCACGGACACGGCGGTGACGATGGCCGCGAAAGCCCATCTGCGATCCGACCGGCCCCTCCTGATCGCCCTCGCTTCGAACGACGCCATGAGCGCGAATCTCGAAAACATCGGGACCCTTCTCAACCGCAAGAACGTCTTTTTCGTTCCCATGCGGCAGGACGATCCCGTAAAGAAGCCCCATTCGCTGGTGGCGGATTTTGCCTCGGTGCCGTCCGCACTGACCGCCATGACGCGGGGAGAGCAGTTGAGACCCCTCTTTCTCTGACGGGAGCTCAGTCCGCCTTTCCCTGAAAGCGAAGCAGGAGGATCTCGGAGCCGTCTTCGCAATTCCGCCTGACGGGTTCTCCGAAGCCGCACCGGGCCGCCGTTTTCAGGGAGGCGGTGTTGCCGGGCTCCGCGGCGAGAACGGGACTTCCGATCCCCCGTTCCCGGCAGAGGGCGACGGCGTGGGAGAGGATTGCCGTCCCGATCCCCCGGCCCCTCGCCGAAGGACGGACGTGATACCCGATGTGCCCGGCGCGCTCTTCGATGATCGGATCCCGGGACAGCCGGACATTGCCGATCCCCACAGGCTTCATCCCGGCGAGGAATGCGGGATCCCGGCCGGCGCGGGCCATGAGGGAGCAGACTCCGGGGGATTCGAGGGCAACGAAGACCTCGGTGCGGAACCACCCCCGCCTTTCCGCTTCGCCGGAGGAGAGGAGCCGCACCCGGGCGAGCCAGTCCGAAAGATCGGAAAACTCCCCGAGGCCCGCCGATCCGTCGCAGTCCGATCCGCTCTCCCGGCGGTAGTCCTCGAGGGCGGGGAGCAGGATCTCCGAGGGCGGAACAAAGAACAGCATCACGCGGCCCCCTTTCGGATCCGGGCGGAGAACTTCTGCCAGAGTACGCAGAGTCCGACGGACAGGGGCGCCGTCAGAAGGAACCGCACGAGGAAGCGGAGGGTGAGGGAGACGGTACCCGTCCGGTTCATCACGCCGTCGAGCAGCAGGATGACCGTCGGATGCCAGAGATAGACGAGGTAGGAAGCCCGGTCCGCCGCTTCGAAGACGGGAGTGCGGAAGAGAGGGGCGTCCCTGTGCTTCCGCGCGTGGGAAAGGACTGTGAGAACGGCGAGGACCGAGACGAACAGATGAAAATCGTCCGCCCAGATCGGGTAGTAAATCCCCAGCCGAATCGCAACATAGAGCGCGATGTCGACCGCCGCCCCACAGATCCAGAGGACGGTGATCGCCCGCCGCCGATCGTCGAGGAATCTGCCGAAGCCCTCCGGATTCCGCCCCGCCGTCATGCCCGCGATCCAGTAGAAGAGGTAGGAGGTGAAAAGGCGGCTGTTGTAGGTGAACCAGTATTTCCCCGAAGTCGCCAGGGAGATGAATTCCGGCATGTGGTCCATGAAAATCAGGGTGAGAAAGAGCGAAACGAAGAGCGTCAAAGAAACGGAAGCCCTTCTTCCAACAAGGATCCAGAGGGGTGCGAGGAGGGTGAACTGGACGATGACCGCGACAAAATAGAAATGCGCGGTAAGCCCCCCCGTGAAGAATTCCCGGACCGCCCCGGAGACGGAGGGCTCGATCCTGCCGACCAGGGCATAGCAGGCGTAGAAGGCCGCGAAGGCGACGAGATAGGGAAGAACGATCCGCTTCAGACGGGAGAGATAGTACCGGGGCAGGGAAAATCCGTCCCTTCCGGCGGAGAGCGCGAATTTCAGCCCGGCGAGGAAGATGAAGCCCTGCACGGCGACGGTCGCGGTCCGGTGAGCCGCGGCGGCAGGATAAAAGGGCACGCTCCCGACGATATACCCGGACACGCACTCGGCCGAGACGTGGATGAACACCACGAGGAGCATATAGAAGACGTTCGCCGCTGACAGCGCGGGATCCCTTTCCTTCGGCATGGCAGTTTCCTTTCGGCGGATTTCCGTTTTTTTCAGTATATCACAAACCCGCGGGGATTGCAACCGGGGATTTTTTGTGCTATACTGAGGGATAAAAGGGGCGGCTTTGTCCCCATCACGCTTTACGGAGGAACATCATGCTGAACGAACTTTTGAAGGAACGGGATCTGCCGGAGCTTCTGACCATGTCCGACGGCTCGCCCGTCACCGCCGAAAAATGGCCCGAAAGAAGAAAGGAACTGCTCCGCCTGCTGGAAGAAGGGGAATACGGAAAGTTCCCGGAAAAGCTGGGCGAGACCCGGTATACGGAAAAACGCCGGGACCGCACCTGCGCGGGGGTGGCCGTCACCCGGCAGATCGACGTCACGTTCCCCGCTCCCGACGGACAGGATTTCACATTCCCCGCCATGCTCCACGTCCCGGATTCCGCGACCGCCGAGAATCCCGCTCCGGCGTTCGTGTACATCTCCTTCGGCTTTCCCTATTACACTCCCCTCGAGGAGTTGATGGACGAGGGCGTCGTGATCGCGGAATTCTGCATGAACAGCGTGGCCCACGACGGCGAGGACAACTGGACGACCCTCCTCTCCCCGCATTTCTACCCGGACGGCAAAAGACCTGGGAACGGGACCGGCAAGATCGGCATGTGGGCCTTCGCCGCGTCAAGACTCGCCGACGTGCTCCTCTCCCTCGATTTCGTCGACCCGTCAAAACTCGGGGTGTTGGGCCATTCCCGGCTCGGCAAGACCGCTCTCTGGGCCGGCGCGAACGACGAGAGATTCACCCACGTCTTCTCGAATGATTCGGGATGCTCCGGCGCGGCCATCACCCGGAAAAAGGTCGGCGAGACCTTCCCGCGGATCTGCCAGGTCTTCCCCTACTGGTTCTCCGAGAACATGAAGATCCATTCCGCGAGCATCGAGGCCTCCGAATCCGCGCCCTTCGACCAGCATTTTCTGCTCGCCGCCGTCTGTCCCCGCAAGGTCTACGTAGCTTCGGCGACGGAGGACGAATGGGCGGATCCGACTTCGGAATTTCTTGCCTGCGTCGCGGCGTCACCCGCATGGGAGCTCTGCGGCAAAACCGGACTCGTCGCCCCCGACCGCCTGCCCGAAGCGTGGGACACCCTCGCCGAAGGGAACGTAGGGTATCATCTGCGCAAAGGCATCCATTTCCTCTCCCGTCACGACTGGATCCGCTACATCCGGTATCTGCGCGGAGAATGAGAAAGGCTGACATTTCCCGGAAATCCGGGGGACGGAGCGCATAAAACGCGGTCCTCCGGGGAATCTTCCCACAGGATTTTTCCCGGAGGTTTTTACCCGTGAAGCGTTTCATCCCCTTCGCCGCATCCGCCCTTGCCGCCGCCGTCGTTCTGACCCTCTGCCCGGGACCCGGGGAGGGGGAGATCTACCGGGACGTGCTCCGCCTCAGAGTCATCGCCCGCTCGGATTCCGAAGAGGATCAGGCGGCGAAGCTGGCGGTCCGTGACGCCGTTCTCGCTCTGATCCCGGATCGGCTCGGGGAATGCTCGTCCCGTGAGGAAGCCGAGGCCGAAATCCTCGCCATGGGGGACGAGATCACAAAGGCCGCGGAAGATACCCTCGCCGGGCTTGGCCAGGATCTTCCCGTCACACTCTCCCTCGGGCGGGAGTGGAGTCCCCGGCGCGATTACGGTTCCGCCGTCCTGCCCGCGGGGATGTACCCCACCCTCCGCGTCACGGTCGGAGAGGGGGAGGGACACAACTGGTGGTGCGTGCTCTTCCCGGGGATCTGCGTCCGCTACGCCTCGAAGGAGGACGACAGCATACCCGTCGGGCTCACCCCGGAGGAATACCGGATCATCACCTCCTCCGGGAACGGACCTCTCCGCGTCCGGTTCTGGGTGCTCGAAAAGATCGCGGAGCTCTGCCGGGCCTTTGCATGAGCAAGTCAGAGCTTCCGTCAATCCTGACTCACCGGACCGACGCGGTCTGCTTTTCACGCTTTCCTGAAAACAATATTTCTTTCCCCTCGCCCTTGACAAAGCGGGGGGATTGTGCTATGATGGAGCCGAAATATAAGTTAGCAATGGCTAATTCCGCGGATTCCCCCGGACTCTGAGATTCACGGCTCCGGGAATTCCGCATAGACTGGAACGGGACGGTGCGCGGAAGACGGATCTCTCCGCGCGGGAAAAGAAAGGAGGCCCATGATGCGGCTGGAAGTTCTGGAAGGGATCCTCATCCCCTTTATCGGAACAAGCCTCGGTGCGGCATGTGTGTTTTTTCTGAAAGGTGATCTGGGCGGACGGCTGCGGAAGGGGCTTTCGGGCTTCGCCGCGGGGATCATGGTGTCCGCTTCGTTTTTCAGCCTGATCCTGCCCGCCCTCTCGATGTGCGAGGAGATGGGGCGGCTGGCGTTCATCCCGGCGGTGATCGGGTTCTCCCTTGGGATGCTCGTCCTGCTTGCTCTCGATATCGTGATCCCCCATATCCATCCCGACAGCAGCGAAGAGGGACCCGAAAGCGGACTCAAGCGCACGACCAAGCTTGCCCTCGCCGTGACGCTTCACAACCTGCCGGAGGGGATGGCGGTCGGGATCGCCTACGCGGGCTGGCTCTATGGCGGGGGAGCCATGACGGTGACAGGCGCTCTGGCTCTTTCTGTGGGGATCGCCCTGCAGAACCTCCCCGAAGGCGCGATCGTCTCCATGCCCCTCTCTGCGGAAGGGATGCCGAAATCGAAGACCTTCCTCATCGGGGTCCTGTCGGGCGCGGTGGAGCCTTTGGGGGCGGTGGCGACAGTCTTCGCGGCGGGAGTCCTTCTGCCGGTGATGCCGTATCTTTTGACCTTCGCCGCCGGCGCGATGTTCTACGTGGCGGTCGACGAACTGATCCCCGAGATGGCGGAGGGAGAGCACTCGAACATCGGCACGCTGGCCTTCGCCGCCGGATTCGCCGTCATGATGGCGATGGACGTGGGGCTCGGGTGAGCGGAAACCGGATTTCATAGAGAAAAAGCCGTTCGGACCGGTTCATCGCGGACCAGTCGGGACGACTTTTGTTTTCTTATTCCGTTCTACGATCCGCTCCGGGATCCCGGTTCTGCCTCATGACTTCGTAGGCCAGCATGGAAGCGGCGGAGGCGGCGGAGAGAGAAAGCCCGAATTCCCGGCCGTAGTCGATGCGGACGATCCCGTCGGCTTCCGCGAGGACGGAGGAGGAGATCCCCCGCTTTTCGCCCCCGACGATCAGAAAGAGGGGCTTTTTCATATCGCAGTCGAAGGAGGAGACGGAATCCCGGATCCCGGCGGCGAGGACCCGGTATCCTCTTTTCCGGAAAGTCCGCGCCGCTTCAACCGGATCCGACACGCACAGCGGCATCCGCTCGGACGCGCCTGCGGAAGACCGGCATACGACCCCCGCCGCGCTCATCCAGTTCCGGGGGGAGAGAACGGCTCCGTCCGCCCCGCAGGCATAGAGGGAGCGCAGGGCGTAACCGAAATTGTACGGATCCTCGATCCCTTCGAGCATGACCCAGAATCCGCCCGGTCCCGGGATCTCCTCCGTCAGAGCGGGGATCGTCCGGTCCGTGCACACCGCCGCGACCCCTCCGTGGGTGGACCCGACCGCGATCCGGTCTAGCTCCTCCCCGGGGACGAATGCGACGGGGAATCCGTGCTTTTCCCCCATCGCGGCAAGCCAGCGCAGTTCCTTTTCCCGATCCTTCCGCTTCTCGTTCGCGGCGAGGATCCGCTCGATCTTCCGGTCGGAGATCCCCTCTTCCATCGCGGCAAGCACGGCGCGGACGGAAGTCATGCCCTCGAAGAGGAGCCCGGGGGACTGGCGGGAGGCTTCCTTCTTCATGGATCAGCCGTCGTTCTTCGCGGCGTTCATTTTCAGATACGCGTTGATGAACCCGTCGATCTCCCCGTCCATCACCGCCTGGATATTGCCGTCTTCGTACTGGGTGCGGGTGTCCTTCGCGAGGGTGTAGGGCATGAAGACGTAGGAGCGGATCTGGGAGCCCCATTCGATGTTGGTCTTGACGCCCTTGATGTCGTTGATGGTGTCGAGCTTTTCGCGCTGCTTGATCTCCATCAGCTTCGACTTGAGCATCTTCATCGCGGTTTCCTTGTTCTGAAGCTGGCTCCGCTCGGTCTGGCATCCCACGACGATCCCCGTGGGGATGTGGACGATGCGGACCGCGCTTTCGGTCTTGTTGATGTGCTGGCCGCCCGCGCCGGAGGACTTGTGGGTCGTGATCTCGAGGTCGGCTTCGTTGATCTCGATGGAGCCGTCGTCCGTGAATTCAGGCATGACCTCGACGGAGGCGAAGGAGGTGTGGCGGCGTCCCGAGGCGTCGAAGGGGGAGACCCGCACGAGACGGTGCACGCCGTTTTCACCCTTGAGATAGCCGTAGGCGTTTTCGCCCTCGATCATGACGGTGGCGGATTTGAGCCCCGCTTCTTCGCCGTCCAGCCAGTCGATGAGCTTGACGTTGTAGCCGTGACGCTCGCCCCAGCGGGTGTACATGCGGTAGAGCATCTGGGCCCAGTCCTGCGCCTCGGTCCCGCCCGCGCCGGGATGGAAGGAGAGGATGGCGTTGTTCTGGTCGTATTCGCCGGAGAGCAGGATCTCGATGCGCTGGCTCTCCTCTTCTGCTAGGATCTCCTTTTCCGCCCCTTCGACTTCGGGGACGAGGGATTCGTCGTTCTCCTCGATGGCGAGCTCGGCGAGGGTGATGGTGTCCTCGAGCTTGTTTTCGAGGGCTTCGTATTTTGCGATCCGGTCCTTGGTGCGCTTGATCTCGCGCAGTACCTTGCCGGAGTTTTCCTGATCGTTCCAGAACGCGGCGTCGGAGGTGGAGGATTCGAGCTCCTTCACCTTTTCGCGCAGGGCGTCGATGCGGAGCGCGTTCCCCAGTTCCACGATGTCGGCTCTGAAATTCGTGAGTCTGTATTTTGCTTCTTCCAATGCGAGAATCAATGCTGTATTCCTCCAGAATTTATTTACAAGTTAAAACAAAACTGCCTGTGTACGCCGTCCTGCCCGGTCAGATCTCGTCGAACTCCAGATCTTCGAGCCGGTCGAGGGCGTCCGCTCTTCTGCGGGGGTCCCGTTTCAGGGGATCGTAGCGGAACCGGCGGCAGCAGTGGGAGGCGTCCACGGGGCCGATCTTCTCGCAGAGGACGGTGTCCGGATCGGAGAGCGTGCGGGCCCGTTCGCAGTATTTGCAGTATTTTTCGATCCTTTCGTCCTCTTTCATGCCCCATCCTCCGCGGTTTCATAAACATCCACTCTGTATTATACCGGAAAACGGAAGAAAAATCAAGTACCCGGAACAAAGTATTCCCGATGAGGGAAAAAGAGCGGCAGAACGGCGGCCGAGGCGAGCAGGAGCAGGACGGCGGCGATCTCACCGGAGGCGCAGGCGGGGATGGAGAACACGGGTGCGGCGGGATCCAGAGGATGGAGAAAAGCAAATCCCGCGGCTCCGGCGGAAAGGACGAAGGCGAGCCAGAGCCGGGAACACAGATAGAGTTTCAGCGGGATCCCCGGCTCCGCGCATCGCGCCGCGATCTGGGAGAGGACGGAGAGCCCTCCGAGTCCGACCGCCGCCCCCGCGAACGCCGCGCCCTCGATGCCGCCCAAAGCCGCTCCATGGGAGACAGCGGAGGAGAATTCGAAGAAAAGCGCAAAAACCGGCTCCCCCGGCGGAAACAGTCTCCCGGCCGCGGCGGCGCAGATCCGGAAGAAGGTCACGGAGGCGGTGACGGCAAGACAGGAATTCCCCGCGAGGGATACAGACCGACCGAACTCCGCGGAAAACGGGAGGGGCGGCGCGGATCTGAGGGGGATCTCCCCTTTTCCTCCCCCGGCATGATTGGACACGGACCGGGCAGAAAGCCGTGAAAAGACCAGGAGGGCGGCTATCGTGAGCCCGAAGAGGAACCATCCGAAGGAAGGGCATCCCCAGGTTCCGCCCACGGCTCCGATGAGAAAGGCGGGCGAGACGGCGGAGGAAACGGCGGTCAGACGGGCGGCGTCCATGCGGGAGATCCATCCGGTCCGCAAGAGTTCGGCAGCCCCTTCCGCTCCGACGGGAAAGCCCGAGATCAGCCCCGAGACGAGGACCGGTCCCGCGGTTGGGGGCAGGCGGAAGAGCGCGGCGAGAGTCCCTGACATCGGGATCGGCCAGCCCCGGCGCACGACGAGGGAGGAGAGGACGGTATAGGGAAAGAGCAGGGGAACGATCCGCCGGACGCAGACGCTCATCGACTCGAGAGCGGTTTCCGTCACGGTGTCCGGGAAGCGGAGCAGACAGCACAGGGCGAGGACGGCGAGGGCGGCGGGGAGAAAACGGCGATCCATGAGGACTCCTTTCCCGGGACGGCGGACTTCCGGTCTCAGGGATTTTGTCCGGGCATAATCCGGCGGCGGGAGAATATCTTTTTCCAGACTCATTTCTATGCGGGGGAGGCGGCGGATTTGCGGGAAAAAGGAACGGGGGAACGCCCGGTGAAAATGCGGACCGGGAAGCGGCTCTATCAGACGGCGGCGGAGTGGATGGGCGCGGAGGCGGATATGATCGCTCCGATCCCGGTTTTCATCTTTCGGGGCAGACGGGAGATCGAGGCCGCGGGATGCGACGGGATCCTCGAATACGGGCCGGAGAAGATCGTGCTCTCCGCGATGGGGGAGATCTTCACGGTAAAAGGCAGGGGCCTGACCCTCGAGGATTTCTCGGACGGGGATCTCTTCGTGCGGGGGGAGATCGGGACGGCGTTCTTCGGGACGGAGGAAGAGGAGGCGGACGGTGAGCGCGCTTGACTGGGTATTCGGCTGGCGGACATTGCGGTTTTCCCTGTCCGACCGGACGGCGGTGTTCGATCTCGCGTACCGGGCGGGGATCCGGCTCGGGCGGGAGAGATTCCGGGGCGGGGAAGTCCTTCTCAGAGCGGGAGCCGGGGACGCCCTTCTGCTCTCCCGGCTGGCGGAGGAGAGGGGGATATCCGTCGCGCTCTCGGAGATCCGTGGACTGCCCGCCGCCTTCCGTTTCTGTCTCCGGCGACCGGGGATCGCTGTGGGCTTGCTGGCCGGAGCGGTCTTCCTCGCCTGGAGTTCCGGCGTAGTGTGGGACATTCGGATCGAGGGGAATACGGAGACCTCCGACGAGGCGATTTTGAATCAGCTCGAAGAACTCGGCTTCGGCATCGGCACCCGCTTCCGGGACGTGGATTTCGACCAGCTCCACGCGGATTACGCAGCCGCCCAGAACGATCTTTCCTGGCTTTCGGTCTGTATGGACGGGACGGTGGCGCGGGTGCAGGTGACGGAGATGCGGGAGAAGGAGCCGGAGCGGGATCACCGGGGCCTCGGGGCGAACGTGGTGGCGGCGGAGGACGGGGTGATCGAGGAGATCCGCCCGGAGGAGGGACAGGCGGCGAAACGCACGGGAGAGGTGATCCGCAAAGGGGAAGTCGCGATTTCCGGGATCCTCGAAAAAAAGGACGGCGGGTTCCGGTACGAGTACGCCGGAGGGGAGGTCCTCGCGACAGTTCCGGTCCCGATCCGGGTGGAAGTCCCCTTCGAACAGGTCGAAATGCGGCCGACGGGGCGGGAAAACTGCCGGAAAACGCTGAAAATATTCGGAAAAAGGATAAAATTTTTGAAAAACTATGGAATTGCGTACCGTAGTTGTGATACAATAGATATAATCGGGCGGGTATGCCTCTTTGACCGGATCCCCCTTCCGGTCTGGATCGGGGAAACCGTGACGCGGGAGACCGAAGCCCGGACCGTGATCCTGACGCCGGAGGAGGCCGAGGAAGAGGCAAAGGCCCGTATGCGGCTTCTGATCCGGGAAAAGGCGGCGGAAGGAGAGCTTTCGTCAAAATCGATCCGCGGCCTCGACACGGGGACCGCCTACCGCCTCGACGCCCTGCTCTACGTGACCAAGGACATCGGGAAGACGGAGGAGTTCGGCCTATCTGATCCGCCCTGACGGAAACAAAACGGAAATAACAAAAAACGGAGCATAAAGCGGAAATCCTATGACACAGAAGAAAATCAAAACGACCTCTTCGGAAGTGACGGCGCGGCTGTTCGGCAGCTATGACCGGAACGTCGACCGGCTGGAAAGCGAATTCGGCGTGCGGATCCGCAACGTGCAGAACCAGAGCGACGACGGCGACACCATCACGGTGGAGGGAGAGGATCCCGGCGTGACGATGGCAGCGGACGCCCTCGGATACCTGCGCCGCATCGTGACCTTCGGGGAAGAACTCACGGACCAGAGTCTCGACTACGTGATCGGGATGGTGAAGGAGGGCAGGCTCGAGGAACTCTCCGGCTTCGACGACGACTGCTTTTTCGTCACGGCGAAGGGCAAACCCGTGAAGCCGAAGACCGTGGGACAGAAGAAATATCTGGATCTCATCCGCAAGAACACCATCGTGCTGGGTCTCGGCCCCGCCGGAACCGGAAAGACCTATCTCGCGGTGGCGGCGGCGGTCAAGGCTCTGCGAGGGCACGACGTCTCGCGGATCATCCTGACGCGGCCGGCGGTGGAGGCAGGCGAGCGGCTCGGATTCCTCCCCGGGGATCTCCAGAGCAAGATCGACCCCTACCTCCGCCCGCTCTACGACGCCCTCTACGAAATGCTGGGGGCGGAGAGCTGTTCGAAGATGATCGAGAAAATGACCATCGAGATCGCGCCCCTCGCCTACATGAGAGGCCGGACGCTTGACGACAGCTTCATCATCCTCGACGAAGCGCAGAACACCACGCCCGAGCAGATGAAGATGTTCCTCACCCGTCTCGGCAACGGCTCGAAGGCGGTGGTAACCGGCGACCTGACCCAGACCGACCTGCCCCGGGGAACGAGGAGCGGGCTGTCCGTGGCGGCGCAGATCTTAAAAAACATCGACGACATCGGGATCCACGAATTCACCGAGCGGGACGTGGTGCGCCACCGGCTCGTGCAGAAGATCATCATGGCCTACGACAGATACGACAGGGAGCGCGCGGTGAAAAAGAACGAACGCGCCGCCCGGGACGGAAAACAGTACCGTCCGAAGAGGGGCTGAACATGAAGCTGAAAGTGGACTGGTCGAACGATCAGACGAAGAAAAAAGCCGGATTCCGCCTGAAACGCCTCGTGAAGCGCGCGATCCGGGAGACCCTTGAGAACGAAAACTTCGGGTACGCCGCCCGGGTCTCCGTGACCTTCACCGACAACGAGGGGATCCGGGAAAAGAACCGGGAATTCCGGCAGATCGACGCGCCGACGGACGTGCTCTCCTTCCCGATGGTGGACTTCCGGAACGGGGAAGAGCCTCTCGCCGGTCAGGAATGTGAGCTCGGGGACATCGTGCTCTCCCTCGAGCGGGCTGCGGAACAGGCGGATGAATATGGGCACAGCTACGAGCGGGAATGCGCGTTTCTGACAGTCCATTCCGTCCTGCACCTGTTGGGTTTCGACCACGTGGATTCGGAAGAGGACGAGCTTGAAATGCGCAAACATCAGCGGGCCGTAATGAAGCGGCTGGGACTCGAAGTCCGGTGCGGCAGCAATTGAAAAAAGGATCATAAAGGATAAAGAACTATGACAAGAACGGCATTTTACGCCATCGTGGGACGCCCGAACGTCGGGAAAAGCACCCTCATGAACCATCTTCTCGGGGAAAAGGTCGCCATCGTGTCCCCGAAGCCCCAGACGACGCGGAACCGGATCGCCGGGATCCTGACCAAGGGCGAGGACCAGTACGTCTTCCTCGACACCCCCGGAGTCCACAAGGCCCGGAACAAGCTCGGCGAATACATGATGAAATCCGTCCGCTCCTCCGTGGGATCCGCCGACGCCGTGATCCTCATCGCGGAAGCCGGACGTCCCGCCGGGGATATCGAAAAGGAACTGATCGAGCGGATCAAGGGAACGGGTCTGCCTTCGATCCTCGTGCTGAACAAGATCGACCTCGTCAACCGGGAAGAGATCGCCGCAAGCATCGCGGAATACGCCGCCCTCCACAGCTTCGACGCTGTTGTCCCGACCTGCGCCGAGAACGGAAAGAACGTCTCCGAAGTGCTGGACGAGGCGGAGAAATTCCTTTACGAGGGCGACTGGATGTTCGACGCCGACAGCCTGACGGACCAGCCCGAACGGCAGATCGCCTCGGAGATCATCCGGGAAAAGCTCCTCCGCCTGCTCTCCGACGAGATCCCCCACGGCACGGCGGTGGTGATCGAGGATTTCAAGGAGGACGAAGACATTCTCCGCATCCGGGCCGAGATCTGGTGCGAGCGGGAATCCCACAAGCGCATCATCGTCGGCAAGGACGGCGCGGCCCTCAAACGGATCGGCACCTTCGCCCGGGAGGACATGGAAGCGTTTTTCGGGATCAAGGTCTATCTCAACCTCTGGGTCAAGGTCCGCGAGAAATGGCGTGACAGCGCGGCGGCCGTGAGCAATTTCGGCTACCGGAACGAAGACGTGAACTGAGACGGAACCCGGACGGAAGGAGTTTTCCACCATGGAAGAGCTGGAACTGGACGGCCTTGTGATCCGCGAGACCCGGACCGGGGAGGCGGACAAGATCATCACCCTCCTCACGGGAGAGCGCGGCAGGCTCAGCGTCAGCGGGAAGGGAGTCTCCTCCATCCGCCACAAATACGCCGCGTCCTCCGCCCTCTTCTCCTATTCCACCTATCTTTTGAAAAAGCGGTCCCGGTACTGGTACATCGCCGATGCCTTCTACATCGACAGCTTCACGGAACTGCGGTACGACCTCGAAAAGCTCTCGCTGGCGAACTATATCTGCGACGTGGCCTACGAGTTCGCCCAGGAGGAGATCGAAAACCGGGAGCTCATGTCCCTCGTCCTGAACACCCTCTTCGCCCTCAGCCGGCGGGAGATCCCGAACGAGCTCTTGCGGGGGGCTTTCGAGTTCCGCATGGCGGTTCAGGAGGGCTTCATGCCGGAGCTCGGCGGATGCGGGATCTGCGGAAAGCCCCTCGGGGACGCGGACTGCACCCTGGACGTGATGAACGGGCGTCTGCTCTGCAAGTCCTGCCGGGAAGAGCTGGCGAACGATCCCACCTATCTCGCGGACGAGACGGCGAAGATCCACATCCGCGTCAGCCCCCCGGTCCTCGCCGCGCTGCGGTACATCGAATCCGCCCCGGCGAAGCGGTTTCTGTCCTTCTCCCTCGACAAGATGGAACTTTCGCTTTTCTCCGTCGTCTGCGAGCGGTATCTCTTGAACCACGTGGAACACGGATTCCCGTCGCTGGAGTATTATAAGAAGATAAAAATATAAAAATCCCCGCCCTCAGAGAGAACGGGGACGACGGGGAATTCATTCGGTCCTGTTCCAGCCGAATTTAAGCAGTCTCGGACTGCGGACAGGGGAAAGGATGATAGTTTTGCTTGTATTGTCCGGAACTGTTTTCCTGACGCGGGCGGCGATTGCCTGATACCGGGGCTCGTCTTTTACCGGCAGGAACCATCCATGATCCGTCCCGAAGAGCGATCCGATCACCTTGAAATAATTTCCGGCGGTATACTCTGTTGTCTCCGGTCCTCCGGTAAAATCGTTCGTTACAGAACCGTAAATCAGATCGAGTGCGGGTGAATGGAAGGCGAAGCGGTGATCTGCCGGGTATCTGCGGATGATTTCGAGCAGATCCGCCGCCTTTTCGAGCGCTTCGTATCCCTCCTCCTTTCGTTCAAGATAAAAATCATTGCTGGCGATTCGGAAGAAGATCCACAGCCGCAGATCGATCCATCCGTCTTCGTCCGTGGACGGATCGCGGAGACAGTCGATCAACCGGAGCGCAAGGCCAAAACCATCATTCCACGATGCGGAATCCTCCTTTCCGTCCGCCGTCTTCTTCCCAAGATCGTTCCAGATCACCCGGTTCAGATCGTGGAAAAGGTTGATCTGCCTCTGACGGCTGCATTCTGCATTCTCCCCCAGATAAGCATAGCGTTCCTCGTAAAGACGGGCGGTGGTGTAGTCCTGAAGGGAGAGATTTTTCCAGCGTTCCAGATTGTCCGAATCTTCGTATTGAAACATCATTCTCACAGCGTACTGCTGGTAAGCGGTGCCAACCGTTCTTTCGCTGAGTTCACGGGCGAACGGGAGACCTTCTTCCCGGGACATGCACCGGCATTCCACCAGATCGCACAGAGCGTGGCAGGCAAATACCGCCTCCTCCGGGAAATTCCGGGATGCCCGGAGCATGGTTTCAAAGTGTTCGCTGCTCCCCTTATCCTTCGTGACACGGGAGAGGAAGTCCTGACGGAGTTTCTCCCTCTCCTCCTTCCGCGTCTCCTCGTCCGCCCCGAGCATTTCGTCGGTGGTGACGGAATAGTGCGCGGCGAGCTTCGGGAGCAGTTCGATATCGGGATAGGCGTCCCCCTTCTCCCACCGGCTGACTGCCTGATACGTCACGCCGAGGACGAGTGCCAGATCTTCCTGCGTTTCGTTTTTCAACCGGCGCAGGTTCCGGATTCTTTCTCCGATAGGCAGCATTCGTTATTCCTTTCGTGCAAGTGTATTTTCGAACCGGTTCTGACCCTATGATAACAGAAACCGGGATAAGAATCAATAAGCCGTTCCGTGAGTTCTCTGCGGGAAAAATCAATCAAAGCAGGAATTTTTCAATCACGGAACAGGATCAAGAGGTAATTCATGAACACAAAAGCCCTTACGACCCTGGAATTTGACAAGATCCTCGAAATGCTCGCCGCCGTTTGCCAGACGGAGGGAGCGGCGGAGACGGCGAGGAAACTGACCCCGACCTCCGACATCGAGAAGGTGAAGCTCCGCCAGCAGCATACCACCGACGCGAAGACTCTGATCGGACTGAAAGGCCTGCCCTCCTTCGGGCGGATCAAGGATATCCGGGACAGCGTGGAGCGCGCGGAGAAGGACGCCGTCCTCTCTCTCCGGGAACTGCTCGACTGCGCCGCCGTGCTGAGGACCGCCCGGACCCTGCTCGACTACGTGCGCTCCGACCGGACCCCCGAGACCTCCCTCGGCGTGATCTTCGAAAGGCTGACGCCCAACCGCGCCCTCGAGGAGAAGATCACCCGCTCCATCGTGGCGGAGGATTTCGTCGCGGACGAGGCGTCTCCCGAACTCGCGGAGATCCGGCGGAAAAAACGGAACACCGACGCGAAGATCAAGGACATCCTCCAGAGATATACCTCCGGGCAGTCGAAGTATCTGCAGGAGAACATCGTCACTACCCGCGGCGGCCGGTTCGTCGTCCCCGTCAAGGCGGAATACCGGAACGAGGTCAAGGGACTGGTGCACGATACCTCCGCCTCCGGCGCGACCGTCTTCATCGAACCGATGGCGGTGGTGGAGGCCAACAACGAACTGCGGGAACTCGAAGTCAAGGAAGCCCGTGAGATCGAGCGCATCCTCCGGGACCTCTCCGCCGGGATCGCCGTCAGCGCCCAGACGATGGACCTCGACTATCTGAACATCACCGAGCTCGCGTTCATCTTCGCCTGCGGGGAACTCTCCTACCAGATGGACGCCTCCCAGCCGAAGATCTCGGAAAAGAAGATCATCGAGCTCTACCGGGCCCGCCATCCCCTCCTCGACAAAAAGACCGTCGTCCCCGTCTCCATCACCCTCGGGCGCGATTACCGGATGGTCGTCATTACCGGCCCGAACACCGGCGGCAAGACCGTCACCCTGAAAACCCTCGGCCTTTTCGCCCTCATGACCCAGGCCGGACTTCACATCCCCGCCGAGGACACCTCCGTGATGGGCGTGTTCGACGAGGTCTTTTCCGACATCGGCGACGAGCAGTCCATCGAACAGTCCCTGTCGACCTTCTCCTCCCACATGAAGGGGATCGTCGTCATCATGGACAAAATGACCGAGAACTCCCTCGTGCTCTTCGACGAGCTGGGAGCCGGGACCGATCCCGTGGAAGGCGCGGCGCTTGCCATGTCCATCCTCGAGGAGACCCGGGAGACCGGCGCCCTCTGCGCGGCCACGACCCATTACGCCGAGCTCAAGGCCTATGCCCTCGAGACCGACGGGGTGGTGAACGCCTCCTGCGAATTCGACGTGGAGACCCTCAGACCCACCTACCGCCTGGTGATCGGCACCCCGGGCAAGTCCAACGCCTTTGCTATTTCCGAAAAGCTCGGGCTCTCCCCGGTGATCGTCGCCCGGGCGGAGCGGTTCGTCGACACGGGATCCCGGAATTTCGAAAACGTGATCTCGAAGCTCGAAGAGACCCGCCGCGCTCTCGAAAAGGAAAAGGCGGAAGCGGCCGAATCCCGCCGGATCTTCGAAGCCGACCGCGCGAAGACCGAAGAGGAGCTGAAAAAGAAGCTCGCCGGGGCGGAGAAGGAAGCGGAACGGATGCGGAAAAAGGCCCAGGAGCTTCTGGAAGGCGCCCGCGCAACCGCCGATTTCGTCGTCGCGGAGCTGGAAAAGGCGAAGAAGGAAAAGGACTCCGAACGGTTCGGGGACGCCATCGCCGAGGCCAAGAAAAACGCCCGCCAGCGGATGCGGGAATTCGACGACCGGGTCAATCCCGTGGGGAACGCGGACGACGACGAGGATTACGTCCTCCCGCGGCCTCTGAAAAAGGGAGACGTGGTCCGCCACCGCAACCTCGGGACCCAGGGCGTCGTGCTGGACGATCCCGATAAAAACGGGAACATGAACGTCCGCATGGGAGCCGTCAAGATGCGGGTGAGCGAAAAGGACCTGCGTCTGATCGAGGACGCCGAGGAAGCGAAGAAGGCCGAGCAGAAGCGGGAAGCCCGTGCCCGTGCGCAGGTGACGAAGAGCTTTAAGCTCGAATGCGACGTCCGCGGCATGACCGGCGAGGAGGCGTGGTTTACCGTCGATCAGTATATCGACTCCGCGGTGGTGGCCGGGGTCCATCAGGCGACCGTGATCCACGGAAAGGGGACCGGAGCCCTGCGGAACTATCTGCACAACCAGTTCAAGCACGACAAGCGCGTCAAATCCTTCCGGGTCGGCGCATACGGCGAGGGAGACTTCGGCGTGACGGTGCTGGAATTGTGATTCCCGCCCCTCAAATGTTACAATAATGTAAATTTTTGCCCGAATCCGCTGAAAAAATCCTCAGAATCCCCCGTGAAAGGTCGGTTTTTGGACCCTGGGTGATTGCAAATT
>CACZNC010000044.1 GCA_902782445.1 uncultured Ruminococcus sp. | reverse complement strand
GTCATGTTTGGATAAATGGTATTCCCACCCCGTCGTTCGCATTCTACGGAGAGCGATCAAAACCCATGAAGACAGCTTTATAGAAGGAATATAGTATCAGTATAGCGGAGGAGGGGCAAAAAAGCAAGACGCGAAAAAACTTTTCCGAAACCTCTTGACAAAGCCTCCCGCCTTTGGTATAATAGCACCGTTCGAAAGAACGACCCGCGCGGGTGTGGCGGAATTGGCAGACGCGCAAGATTCAGGTTCTTGTGGGGGCAACTTCGTGAAGGTTCAAGTCCTTTCACCCGCAGAAAGCGATCCGGACCGGTTTCGGTTCGGATTTCTTGTTTTTCCGGCCCGGCGGGATGCGGTGAGGGATCTCCCTTCCCCGCGGAACAGGTCGGATCTGCCCGGCAAAAAATCGGACGGGGAGGCAAAAAATCTTTCGGACCGCTCTTGACATCCCGCCCCCTCCGTGGTATAATGTCCTCGCGCGGATGTAGTTTAGTGGTAAAACGCCAGCTTCCCAAGCTTGAGTTAGGGGTTCGATTCCCCCCATCCGCTGGAGCACAAAACCTCAGCGAGCATTCGAACTGCTCCGCCGGGGTTTTTTTGTTCCCCGCCGCCCCCCCGGGTTCCCGGCGCAAAAAGAAAAATCCACCTCGGCAGGGTTCGGATTCCTGCGGCCGATGGATTTATCGGGCAACCTGCGGTGACTGGATCAAATGTCGAAAACGAAGATGTCTTCCCGCTCTCCCGCGGGGAACTGCCGAACGCGGTAGGACGGCCTGATCAGACCTCTGCCGCATACTCGCTTTCTTCCGCGGACGCGATCTGCGATTCCGCTTCGTTTCTGGCGACTTCCTCCTCATAGGCGCGGAGGACTTCTTCCTCCATGAGGCCCCGGAATTCGGCGTTGATGGGATGGACGATATCGCGGTACGTTCCGTCGGATTTCTTCCGGCTGGGCATCACGATGAAATTCCTTTCCCGGACGCCGATGACCTTGATGTCGTGCAGTACGAGCTGGTCGTCGAAGGTGACGGACACGATCGCCTTCATCGGGCCGTCGTCGAACAGCTTGCGTACTTTGATGTCGGTAATAACCATGAGACACCTCTGTTTCTGCCCCTTCGGGCAATTGCATTATACAGTATTTATATGAACTATATTCAGTCAAAAATTGAAATGTTTATTAAAAAATAAAATTCAGAATTTAATAATTGACTCCAATCCACCCCGAAGAGGGTTCCCGCGAACCGCGCGATTCCTTGAACAGCACGGATCCCGCGCCATTTCTGCAGAAACGAGGACAAAAGCCGCATGGCACTTCCCAATACGCATTTCGGACCCGACGGTATTCAAAGTATACTCACGGGAAAAAACAGAATTTTCTTCGCCGGGATCGGGGGCGTGAGCATGAATTCCCTCGCGGTCCTCGCCTCCCTCAGAGGATTCGCCGTCTCGGGCTACGACCGCACCCCCTCCCCCATCACCGCGCGGCTTGAAAAAATGGGGATCCCGGTCTATTACGAATCCGACCCGGAGCACGTGAAGGACGCGGACGCCCTGGTCTACACCGTCGCCATGCCGGAGACCAACCCGGAATACGCCTGGGCGAAGGAGCACGGGATCCCGCTGATCTCCCGGGCCGACTTCCTCGGCTGGCTCATGACCGGGTGCGGCGTGCGGATCGGCGTCTCGGGTACCCACGGAAAGAGCTCCACCACCGGGATGCTCTGCCGGATCCTCACCGAAGCCGGGGTCGATCCCACGGTGCTCAACGGCGCGCCCATGCTCGAGACCGGTGCCGTCGACCGGATCGGGAAAGAGGATTTCTTCGCCTTCGAAGCCTGCGAATACATGGATTCCTTCCTCGATTTCCGCCCGACCGTCGCCGTGATCCTCAACATCGAGCTGGACCACGTGGACTACTTCCCCTCCATCGAGCGGATCCGGGAGTCCTTCACGAAATTCGCCTCCCTGACGGGGCCAAGCGGGCTCGCGGTGCTGAACGCCGACGACGAGAACTGCATGCTCGTCCGCCCGGATCTGGCCTGCAGGTCCGTGACCTTCTCCCGGAAGAAAGCGGATGCCGACTACCGCGCGGAGAACGAGAAAACCGAGGGCGGCTTCTCCTCCTTCGACATCGTGCGCGCCTCCGACGGGAGCCGGTACGGGGTGGAACTCAAAATCCCGGGGAGCCACCACGTTTCGAACGCCCTCGCCGCCTTTGCCGCCTCCGTCGAATCCGGCGTGTCCCCCGAAGCCGCCGCCGCGGGACTGTCCTCCTATCCGGGGATCTCCCGCCGGATGGAGCGGATCTCGGTGACAAAGGCCGGAGCCGTCGTCTATTCCGATTACGCCCACCATCCGACGGAGATCGCGGCGACCCTGCGCGCAGCCCGGGACGTCTGCTCCGGCAGGCTGACCGTTGTGTTCCAGCCCCACACCTATTCCCGCACGGCCGAGCTCTTCGACGGCTTCGTCTCCTCCTTCGCGGAGAGCGGGGCGGACGACTTCCTGTTCTGCGACATCTACGCCGCCCGGGAGACGAACACCTACGGGGTCACCTCCGAGGATCTCGCCGCCGCCGTCCGGGAAAAAGGAAAGCCCGCCCGCCGCGTCCCGTCCTTCGAGGAAGCCGCCCGGATCGCCGCGGAGGAGACCGGGGAGGGGGACATGATCCTCGTCATGGGCGCGGGGGACGTGGAAAAGACCGCCTCCATCCTGCGGGATTGCTATTCCCGTTGAGAATCACCAAGATTGTTCACAAAGTACCGCCGGATTTTTTACCATGAAAGTCCGGCTTTTTTCACGCGATCCATTGACTTTCTCACACCGGATGTGTTAAAATAGGGTGTAAAAAATGTTACTTTGACAGGATCACGGAAGGAGCGTGTGCCATGTACAACGAAAGGCGCGAACAGATCCGCGCTCTTTTGCAGATCAGGCCCTTTGTGTCGATCAAGGAGCTGGAGGCCATGTTCCCGAACGTCTCGGGCATGACCCTGCGGCGCGATATCGAATACTTCGAGTCCGTCCACGAGGCCATCAAGGTGCGGGGCGGCGCGAGAAGCATGAAGTTCATCACCACCCAGACGGACGGCTCCATCGCCACGAGGATGAACGAAAACGTCCGCTCGAAGGACTCCATCGCCCAGAGAGCCGCGGAATTCCTCGAAACCGGCCGCTCCATCTTCATCGACTCCGGCTCGACCCTCCAGCATATCGTCCAGTACGTCCCGAACGACCGGTTCACCTTCACCACGACGGATCCGGCGGCCGCCCTCGAGCTGTGCAAGATCGGGATGCCCATCGTGAACATCGTCGGAGGCCGCCTCGACCACGACAACCATACGATCACCGGCGCGCAGGCCACGAAATTCCTGCAGGACATCAACATCGACATTGCCTTTCTCTCCCCCTCCGGGCTCTCCTCCCGCAGCGGATTCACCGTCGGGAACTACTCGGAGTGCGAGCTCAAGCGCGTGGTGGCGGAAAAGGCGCGGCTGGTCGTCATTCTGATGGACGCCTCGAAGATCGACCGTTCCCTGCCCTATACCTTCGCCGATTTTTCCTCGGCCCACGTGCTCATCACCAACGCCCCCCTTCCGCCGGAGCTCTCGCGCCTCGCCGCGGGCCACGACGTGAAGGTCATCAACGTCTCGGAGTGAGGAATCTCCCGCTCCCGTCTCCCCCGAAAAACCCCGGCATCTTCGGATCGCCCGGTTATCATAAGAAAGGAACTTCAACATGGCAAACGTAGTCATCATGCCCCGTCAGGGTCAGAGCGTCGAATCCTGCATCATCACGACGTGGCAGAAGAAGAAGGGCGACCGGGTCGAAACCGGCGATATTCTCTTCTCCTACGAAACGGACAAGAGCGCCTTCGACGAGCCTGCCCAGGTTTCCGGCACCGTTCTCGAAGTGCTGGCGGCCGAAGGGGACGTGATTCCCTGTCTCGATCCCGTCTGCATCATCGGCGAGCCCGGCGAGGACATTTCAGCCCTGCTGCCGAAGAAGGATGCCGACGACGCCGCTCCCGCGGAAGAAGCGAAGGAAGAAAAGCCCGCCGCGGCCGAAGCCGAAGCCACCGTTTCCGAATCCGACGGCGAACGGGTCTTCATCTCTCCCCGCGCCCGTCACCTCGCCCTCGACGCCGGAGCGGATCTGACCAAGGTCACCCCCACCGGCCCCCACGGACGCATCATCGAAAGAGACGTCAACAAAGCCCTTGACGCCGGATTCACCGCGGCGACCGAGGCTGTCGAAGCCTTCCTCGCCGGCAAGCCCATGGCAGCGGAAGAGCCCGCGAAGGCAGAGGAGATCCCCGCTCCCGCCAAGGCCGCCGAAGCCGCTCCCTCCGCCGAGGATCTGCGCGCTTACGTCGAGGAGCCGATGTCCAATATCCGCAAGGTCATCGCGAAATCCATGCACGCCTCCCTCTCTGAGATGGCGCAGCTCACCCTCAACTCCTCCTTCGACGCGACGAACCTCATGGCGTTCCGCGCGAAGCTGAAGGAAGCGGGAGAGGCCCTCGGTCTCGGCAAGATCACCGTCAACGACATGGTCCTCTTCGCCGTCTCCCGGATCCTGCCCTCCTACCCGGAGATCAACGCCAACCTCATCGACAACACCTTCCGCAAGTATAAGCACGCCAACGTCGGCATGGCGGTGGACACGGACCGCGGACTGCTGGTTCCCGTCCTCTTCGGCGCGGAAAAGATGACTCTCGCCTCCCTCGCCGCCGAGACCAAGACCCTTGCGGCAAAGGCCCGCGACGGCAAGCTGACGCCCGATGAGATGAGCGGCGGATCCTTCACCGTCTCCAATCTCGGCTCGATGGGAGTGGAGAGCTTCACGCCCGTCATCAACCCGCCCCAGACCGCGATCCTCGGCGTGTGCTGCACCGTCAACCGCGTGAAGGCGGACGGCACGGTCTACCCTGCCATGGGCCTGTCCCTGACCTTCGACCACAGAGCCGTCGACGGCGCGCCTGCCGCGAAGTTCCTGAAAGAACTCTGCACGGCCCTCGAACACTTCGATCTCCTTCTCGCAAAGTGAGGTTCCGATATGGCTGAATCTGCATTTGATCTCATTATTCTGGGCGGCGGTCCCGCTGGCTACAACGCGGCGGAACGAGCTGCTCACGGTGGGCTGAAAACCGCGGTCTTCGAGGAAAGAGCCCTCGGCGGCGTCTGCCTGAACGAAGGCTGCATCCCGACAAAGACCCTGCTCTACTCCGCGAAGATCCTCGACTACGCCCATCACGGCGAGGCCTACGGCGTCACGGTCACCGGCGCTTCCCTCGATCATGCGAAGGTCGTGGCCCGCAAGGACAAGGTCGTGAAGACCCTCGTCTCCGGCGTTGCGGCGAAAATGCGCGGCGCGGGCGTCACCGTGATCCCCGCCTCCGCGAAGATCGCCGGAAAGACCGCCTCCGGGTTCGCCGTGGAAGCGGACGGCAAGACCTACGAAGCGAAGAAACTCCTCGTCTGCACGGGCTCCGAAGCGGTGGTCCCCCCGATCCCGGGACTGCAGGACAGCTACGCGGGCGGACTTGCCGTGACCAACCGGGAGATCCTCGATCTGAAAACCGCTCCCCGTCGCATCGTCGTGGTCGGCGGCGGCGTGATCGGGCTTGAAATGGCCTCCTACTTCTGCTCCATCGGCTCCGAGGTGACGGTCGTCGAAATGCTCGACAAGATCGCCGGTCCCACCGAGGCCGAGATCTCGAAGATCCTGCAGAAGAACTACGAAAAGAAGGGCGTGAAGTTCATCCTCGGCGCAAAGGTCGCGGCGGTGAACGGAAAGCCCGGCGACGGCGTCGTGGAATACGAAAAGGACGGCAAGACCGACAAGATCGCCTGCGACCTGGTGCTCGTCTCCACCGGCCGCCGCGCGAGAACGAAGGACATCGGCCTCGAGGAGATCGGCGTCCAGATGAACCGCGGCGCGATCGTCACCGACGAGACCTGCCGGACCTCCGTTCCCGGGATCTGGGCCGCCGGCGACGTGAACGGAAAGATCATGCTCGCCCACACCGCGTACCGGGAAGGCGAAGCGGCCGTAAACGACATGCTCGGCAGGAAGGACCGCGTGGACTACCGCGCCATCCCCTCCGTCATCTACACGAATCCCGAAGTCGGCTCCGTCGGCGAGACCGTGGAGACCGCGAAGAAGGCCGGGATCGAAGCCGAAGAAGTCACCCTCTCCCTGCGGTACAGCGGACGCTACGTCGCGGAGAACGAAGGCGGCGACGGCATCGTGAAGGTCGTCTACGGCAAGGAACACCGCGAGATCCTCGGCGTCCACATGATCGGCTCCTACGCCTCCGAGATCATCTACGGCGCGGCCGCGATGGTGGCAAAGAAGCAGCGGATCTCCGACGTCGAAAAGCTGGTCTTCCCGCACCCCACCGTCTGCGAAGTGATTAGAGAAGCCATGTTCGCAGCTGAATAAAACGATTCCAGTCCATTATCATACAACATTTCAAAGGAGAATTCATCATGCCGAAAAGCCAGTATGTAGATCCCGGCAAGGTATTCCAGCCCGGATACATCGATTTTGACAGCATTCCGCTCTGCCGCTACGACAAGACCATCGACGAAGAGAAGCAGATCTATTCGAAGGCCGATTTCCTCCGCATCTATCACGACATGCGCACCATCCGCGAGTTCGAGACGATGCTGAACGAGATCAAGGTCAAGTCCGAATACAACGGCGTGAAGTACAACAACCCCGGCCCGGCCCACCTCTCCATCGGTCAGGAAGCCTCCGCCGTCGGTCAGGCGTACTGCATGGACATCAACGACTTCCAGTTCGGTTCCCATCGGAGCCACGGCGAGATCCTCGCGAAGGGGCTTTCCTCCATCAACAAGCTGGACGACGCCGAGCTCTACGACATCATGAAGGAATTCCTCGACGGCGCGATTCTGAAGGTCGTCGAAGGCAGACAGGCAAACCCGGGCGACGTGAAGGACCTGGCGAAGGACTTCCTGCTCTACGGCGCGCTGGCTGAGATCTTCGCCCGCACCACCGGCTTCAACAAGGGCCTCGGCGGTTCGATGCACGCCTTCTTCATCCCCTTCGGCATCTTCCCGAACAACGCCATCGTCGGCGGGGCGGCTCCCATTGCGCTCGGCGCGGCCCTGTACAAGAGAGCCAACCACAAGAAGGGCATCGTCGTGGCCAACTCCGGCGACGGCGCTCTCGGACGCGGACCCGTGCTCGAATCCCTGAACTTCGCCTCGATGGACCAGATCACCAAGCTCTGGGGCATGGGCGGCAAGTACTCCGACGAGGGTATGCCGATCCTGTTCAACGTGTTCAACAACTTCTACGGCATGGGCGGCCAGACGATGGGCGAGACGATGGGCTTCACCTCTCCCGCCAGACTCGCCGCGGGCTTCACTCCCTCCGAAATGCACGCCGAGAAGGTCAACGGCTACAACCCGCTCGCCGTGATCGACGCGACGAAGCGCAAGAAGGAACTCCTTCTGAACGGTCAGGGTCCCGCGTTCCTCGAAGTCGCCACCTACCGCGTCTCCGGTCACTCCCCGTCCGACTCCTCCACCTACCGCACGCCCGAGGAGATCGAAGCGTGGAAGGCCGCCGATCCGATCCCCGCTTACCGTGACAGAATGATCGCGGGCGGCGTCGCCACGGCGGAAGAATTCGCGGCCATCGACGAAGAGATCGTGAACCGCACCGTGAAGATCATCAAGCTGGCCATCGACGACGAGATCTCCCCGAGAATGGATCTCTCGAAGCAGCCCGACATGATCTCCTCCATCATGTACTCCAACAACCACGTCAAGTCCATGGACGAGACCCGCGAGCCCGAAGTTCTTCTCCCGAAGGAAGAGGATCCGAGAGTCAAGCAGATCGCCGGGAAAGCCCGCTACGCCTTCGACGACAAGGGCGAGATGATCCCGAAGATGAAGCTCTACAACATCCGCGACGGTCTCTTCGAGGCGATCATCGACAAGTTCTACGAGGATCCCACCACCATCGCTTACGGCGAAGACAACCGTGACTGGGGCGGAGCGTTCGCCGTTTACCGCGGTCTGACCGAGGCTCTTCCCTACCACCGCTTCTTCAACGCGCCGATCTCCGAATCCGCCATCGTCGGTTCCGCCGTCGGTTACGCAGTCGCGGGCGGTCGTGCCATCGTCGAGCTCATGTACGCGGACTTCATCGGCTGCGCGGGCGACGAGATCTTCAACCAGCTCTCGAAGTGGCAGGCGATGTCCGCCGGTATCCTCAAGATGCCCGTGGTGCTCCGCGTGTCCGTCGGCTCCAAGTACGGCGCGCAGCACTCCCAGGACTGGACCGCTCTCTGCTCCCACATCCCGGGCCTCAAAGTCTGCTTCCCGGCCACTCCCTACGACGCGAAGGGCCTCATGAACCAGGCTCTGAACGGGACCGACCCGGTGGTGTTCTTCGAATCCCAGCGGATCTACGACAAGGGCGAGGAATTCCACAAGGAAGGCGTTCCGGAGGGATACTACGAGGTCAACATCGGCGAGCCGGACGTGAAGCGCGAAGGCCGTGACGTCACCATCCTCTCCATCGGCGCGGTGCTTTACAGAGCTCTTGACGCCGCGAAGAAGCTGGAAGCGGACTACGGCATTTCCGCCGAGGTCATCGACGCGCGTTCCCTTGTGCCCTTCGACTACACGAAGGTCATCGAATCCGTGAAGAAGACCGGCAAGATCGTGATCGTGGGCGACGCGGTGGACCGCTGCTCCGTGATGCGCGATATGGCCTCCAACATCGCCGAAATGGCCTTCGACTACCTCGACGCGCCGCCGGCAGTGTTCGGATCCCGCAACTGGATCACCCCCGCCTTCGAGCTGGAGAAGTACTACTTCCCGCAGCCGACCGGCATCATCGACGTCATTCACGAGAAGCTCATGCCCATCCCGGGATACGTTCCCACGTACAACGAGACCGAGCTCGAGCATCTTGACAGAGCGAAGAAGGGCGTCTGAGTCCCGCTCCGCGCTGAAAACCGCATAGCATGAAAATCCCCCGCCGACGGTTGAATCGCTGTCGACGGGGGTGCTTTTTGTTTTTTACCGTTCTGATGCGAGAATGAGCGCGCAGGACTCTCTGAGGACGGGAATGTCCTCCGTCAACGTAGTCCAGACGGAATCCGTATCGACGGAACCGTAGGAATGCACATAAAAATTTCTGGTGTCTTTGATGATCCTCCACGGAACCTGCGGATTTTCCTCCCTGAGGGTCTCCGAAAGCTGTGCCGCCAGTTCGCCGATCTGCACCACGCACATACAGCAGGCGTCCTGAAACAGTGTGTCCTTCTCAAATTCTTCCCTGCTGCTGTGATACCGTTCAAGATTTCCGGCGATCCGGTCGCAGAACATGACGATCCGTTCGAGAACCCTTTTATCCCTGCTTTCCATACAGCACCACACTTTCCTTCGCGATCCGGTCCAAAAACTCCCGGTCGGATGATTCCGTTGTCACGAGATCGACCGGAAGCCGGAGCGCATCCTCCAGTTCCAGCCGGAAGCCGGAGAGCTGAAAGAGGGAACGGAGCCCGCCCTTTTCGATCAGAAGATCCACATCGCTCTGGTCGTCCGCCTCGCCGCGGGAATAGGAACCGAACACCGAAACCTTTTCGACCCCGAACCGCCGCGCGATGGGTGAGATGATATCCTCAAGCTGACGCAAAGAATACCGTTCCGACATTTTCCGCGCCTCCTTTTCGTTTTTGCTGCCCGTATCTATTATACACGAAGAACGGGGGCCCGTCAAGGAGGTTCCGCCAGATTCCGCAGAGGGTTTCGGGCGGAGCCGACGGGGGTGCTGTTTTATCCGAGCAAAGGCGCTGTCCATGTCTGGGACTGATAGCGGAAATAGCCGGTATACAAAGCGTCCCGGGCAAAGATCATGAGGGAGAGGATCTTTTCGTTCGGGTAATACCGCCAGAACGCGCGGGACACGCCGTCGATCTCCACGGGGTCCTGCTCCCGCGCCAGTTTCAGCATCCGCAGGTTTTCCACCGCGGCGGCCGTTTTCTCCATAGGGATCCCCGCCTTCTCCGCAAGAAACCCGGCGTCGAAGAGAAAGCCGTATTCCTGACGCATCAGAAAGAGCGCGGCCCGCATCGTCGGCTCATGGCCCAGCGCGGCGAACACCCGCCGGATCTCCTCTCCGTCGCCGACAGCTTCGTCCCAGCCTTTCCTGGGCTTCGGGAAGACGGCGAAATACGGAGCGTCCTTCTGATTGGAGATCTGCGTGAAGCCTGTCTCGTCCGCGATCGCCGACATGCCGCGCTCGTTCGCCGGATCCCCCGCGGGACGGAGATCCGCCATCTCGGGAGCCGGCGCGCCGAACATGGAGGTCTCCATCACCCAGCCGAACCGGCGGCACAGATTGAAACGCTCCCTTCGTTCCGTCCGGCTCATGACGTCCGCGATCATAACGGCCGCGTCCCGTTCGGTCGTCTTTCCGTTCAGAAAGAGCACGTCGAGGGACACGTCCAGCGCGTTCGCCAGCGGGACAAGGAGTTCCGCATCCGGGTAACAGTCGCTGTTCTCCCATTTGCTGACGGCCTGGGGGCTGACCCCGAGCTTATCCCCGAGAGCCTCCTGGGTCAGATCCTTTTTCTGCCGGAAGATCCGGATCAGTTCGCCGAATTTCATTCCTCCCCGCCTCCTATCAATTCGTCGCGGCCGAAATACCCGATCTCGTTTGCGTTGATCCCGAACCGGAATTCATAAGCCAGCGTAATGAGGAAGAGGATCTTGCAGTCCTCCGTTCTGTGCCAGAGGTCCGTATCCCCTTCCGCGAAGTGGGCAACCTCCTTCCCGACGATCCCGAGCCCCCGGAGTTTCTCGAGGATCTCTTCAGCCTTTCCCGTGTCGATCCCCGCCCGCTCCGCTGAGTTTTTCGCCGTGAAAATGACCGGGAAACCGGCTTCGTGGAACAGCCCGTACAACAGCACCGCGTCGGGATCCGCGAGCAGGGAGAAGACCTCGGCGATCCCCTTCCGTTTTTCCCCGTCCTTCAGCCATGCGAAATCCTTTTCGTTTCGGAACAGGGCAAAGCTGAGATTCACCTCCGGCGAGTTCACGGTGAACTGGCACGAGTTGACCGTGACGCAGTTCCGCCGCGGATATCTCGCGTTATGCACCTCCGGCGTCCAGCGTTTTCCGCCGTTTCCGTTGTGATAGAGATATTCCTTCGAGACTACGAGGATCTCCTCGTGCATCCGCAAGAGGGCGTCCGCCGGATTCTCCGGGTGCGCGGCAAAACATGCGGCGACGGCTGTTCCGAAGGACTGCGGTTCCGTGTCCGCGAGCCCCAGCAGGCTGTCCGTCGTGACGCCGAAGAATTCCGCCAGCTTCACCACGGTCGGGACGTCCGGGAGATTCGCCCCCGTCTCCCATTTCGAAAAAGCCTTGTTCGACACACCGAGCTTTTCCGCCGCCTCCTCCTGCGTCATGCCCCGCTCCGTTCTGAGGGCGAGGATCCGCTTTCCCAGTTTGTTTTCGTCCATGTTCCCTTCTCCTTTCCGTTCACAGTTCCCGCACGGCTTCGGCGATTCGGGAGGCCAGCCGTCCGAGGGTCTCTTTTTTCTCGTCTGCCTTGCCCGCGTAGGCGTTCAGCGCATCGAGAAAGGGTTTTGACGCCTCCTCGATCCGCTTTTTCATGCCCGCGTGCCATTCCCCGTCCGGGAGATCGAAGCCGCGGGCCTTGATGTAGTCTTCGATCACGCTGTAAATTTCATCCCCTTCGAGATCGACCCAGTAATCGGGCAGAAAGCCCTTCCCTTCCTCGAATCCGTCCATGTTGAAGACCTTGAACCCCATGCGGAACGAGATCCCGGAGTTCGGCAGGCGGTACCGGAGCACATCCCCGAACTGACCGCATCCGGCCGTCGCGCTCCCGACGAAGACGGCGTTTTTCACGGAGGCCGCGTATTTCAGCGCAGATTCCCCCGAGGACGCGATCCCCTTGTTCTGCAAAACAAACAGTCTCCCGCTGAATCTTCCCTGCGAGGGATCCGTTTTGGGGCTTTTGTAGACTTCCCAGCTCACGGTTTTTTCGTCTTCTCCCGCCTCCGTCAGCGGAGAGCACAGAATAGCGCAGTCGGCCTCCCAGTTGGCGTACCGGTTCAGTCCCTCGATAAACTGCCGCGGGTATTCGCTGTTCCCTCCCCTATTGCCGAGCAGGGACCAGACGAGGACGGGGTCCGCCGCGCGCTTCTCTCCACGCTTCCGCTGCTGCGCTTCCCGTCCCCCGGGCTGTGCGCTCGTGGCGGCGTTGTCCCGGGGAGTGAAATCGGTATCGATTGAGATCGGTATCCCGTTCCAGGTCCAATCGCTGTAAGCGGAGTTTTCCCGTCCCATCCCGCCGATCCCCACGGTCGCGTCGGTCCGGCACCGGTGCAGGGGAAGGACGGTCCCGCAGATCGACAGGCTTTCCGGCTTCCCGTCGGTGAAGACTCCGACGAGCCAGCGTTCCGATCCGTCCGGCGCGGGGAGGGTGGGAAAGAGCCTGTCTTCGAGCTCCGCCGCGGGAATGACCGTACCCGCATCCAATTCTCCCCCTTCGCAGGAAAGGTAATCCTCCCCGCGCTTCTCCACCGTCAGACCCGTGAAATACGCGAGAAAGGGCCGGTGAAAGCGCAGAGCGGGCTCGGCTCCGTCGAAGGCGAAATGGGTGTCGTTGATAACCGGTTTCAGAGCTTCGAAGATCCGGGACCGCAGTTCTGCCGACGAGATCCCGTCCGCGTCGAGTCCCTCCGTCAGTTCCCGGCGGATCCCCGGAAAATCGGCCCGTTCCCGGAAATAGGGATAGCCGGCGTAGGCGAGGGGGAGCAGATCGAAGAACAGTCCGATATCCTCCGCAGCCTCCTCCCGGCTGAGGGTCTTCACGGGATCCGGCCCTTTCGTGAACTCCGGGTCGCAGAGAGGTTTCAGCCGCCGGATGAGAGCGGGATCCGCCCGGTACGGTTCGGCATTCTGATAGAGCCTGTTGAATTCTTCGCGTTTCATGTTTTCCTCCGCATGATAGACTGGCCCCGGCCGGGTTTGCGGATCCATTATACGCGAAACCTGCGGTAGAGTCAATAACGCAGTTTTTCATATTATCTCTCGAGGAGAGAATTCGCGCGGCACCGCAAAAGCACAGGTTGACTGTCCCGCGGCAGAAAAAGACCGCCCGGGTCGATCCTGAGCGGTCCTTTGGTTTTTGGAGTTGACTTTCGTCCCTTATTCGTTCGGGTTGTCGAGGAGGACGTTGATGCGGGTGACGGGGATTTCGATACCGAACTTGTCGAAGGCCTTCTTGACGTCTTCCCACATGTCAAAGTAGACGGTCCAGTAGTCGGAGGGCTTGACCCAGACGCGGAGCTTCACGCCGAGGCCGTACTGGCCGTGCTGATGGACGAACACCTCGGAGGCGGGATCCTTGAGAACGAGATCGTTGCTCTGGGCCACGGCGAGCAGGACCTTGCGGACGAGGTCGATGTCGGTGCCGTAGGTCACGTTCAGATCGAAGTCCACACGGCGGGTCTCCTCGGAGGAGAGGTTGGTGACGGTCGCGCCGGACAGGGTGGAGTTCGGAGCGGTGATGCCGAGGTTGTCGGGGGAGGTGATCTTCGTGTAGAAGAGGCCGATCTCCTGCACGACGCCCGCGATATCGCCCGCGATGATGAAGTCGCCGACGCGGAAGGGCTTGACGATCATGATGACCAGTCCCGCCGCGATGTTGGAAAGGCCGCCCTGGAGCGCAAGCCCGATGGCCAGACCCGCGGATCCGAGCACGGCGATCACAGCGGACTGCGGAACGCCGAGGACCATGACGGCGGTGAGGAGGACGACGACGCGGACCGCGGTTTTGACAATGTTCGCGATCAGGTTCTGGGTATTGGGATCGGTTTTCGAGAGCAGCTTGCTCTTCTGGATCCGCTTGCCGATCCATTTCGCGATGGCGAAGCCGATGATGAGGATGAGAAGGGCGAGCAGGAATTTGAGCACATAATCCACAAGGTGCTCGTTGACGAAAGTGGTGATGAATTCGGGCATGGGATTCCTCCTTGATTCAGAATAATGGATTGAGCGGTATCAAAGCTCGTCAGGGTGACGGGCGATGAGTCGGTCGGCTTCTTCCGCGCGGTCGGTCCGGCGGAGGTACGCGGCGTATTCGGCGAGGTGGCCCCGGGTGTGGAAGGGTCCGCCCTCCCGCATCACGGTCTGCATGGGATCGAGCCCGGTCCGGGAGGAGGCCATGTTCTCGTCGAACCAGTCGAGAAGGCAGTGGGCGGCGCGGTCGCAGATCTCGGGATGATCCGGGGCGGCGTTATGCTCCTCGTGGGGGTCCTCTTTGAGGTTGAAGAGCATTTCGCGGGGGAAATTGTGGTATCCGTCGTGATAGGTCCGCATCCAGAGCCAGTCGCCGAAGAGTACGCTCCGCTGACAGACGTGGGCCATCTGCGAAATGACCAGATAATCACGGGGAACGGGCTTCCCTTCCCGGATCGTGTCGGCGTAGCTTGTCCCGTCCCAGTTGGCGGCGGGGGCGAGGCCGAAAAGATCGGCGACGGTGGGGGCAAGGTCCACGTTGTACCGGAGGGTGGAGTCGGAGATCCCCTTCATCCCGCCCTGCCACTTGACGATCATGGGGATCCGGCAGGTGATGTCGTCCGCGGTGGAGTGCTCGGAATAGCTGTTGAGCTCCCCGATGTTCTCCCCGTGGTCGGCGGTGACGATGAAGGACACGTCTTCATAGACCCCGGCTTTCCGGAGGGCGTCGAGGATGAACCCGATGTGCATGTCCATGAAGGCGATCCCGCAGTCATAGCCGTCCACCAGCTTCCGGTATTCGTCCATATCCCGGACCTCCATCGGCTGGCGGGGGTAGTCGGGCAGGGGGGTGTTGTTGTACATCCCGATCTCGTGGACGCCGTGGGGGGAGGCCTCCTTGCGCTGTTCGTCGATCAGTTCCTGCGTCATCCAGGTGTGCGCGAAAAAGTCGTCTCCCTCGAAGGGATTGCCGAAAGACGCGGGGGTGCGGTAGGTGGTGTGGGCGTCCCATAGGTTGATATGCAGGAACCAGTTGTCCTCCTTCCCGTGCCGCTCGATCCAGTCGATGGCGATCGGGGAGATCTGATCCGCCCGCTCCCCTCCTCCGGTCCCGTAGTTGTAGATCTCGTGGAAGCCGCCGTAGAACCAGTAGGACGTATGTCGCTCGGCGAAGGTGGATATCGAGACGGTGTGAAGCCCCGCTCGCCGGAACTGCTGGAAGAGATTGGTCCGCGCAAACTCCGCCCGGAACCCGCGGGGCTCTCCTTCGAGGATCTGATCCCCCGCCGTGCCCCCGTGGCCGACAGCGCCGTTGTGGATGCCGAAAAGCCCGGACTGCAGTGCGCTCCGGGAGGGCAGGCAGGGCGCGTCGGAGCAGTAGTACCGGTCGAACCGCACGCCTTCCCGGGCGATGGAATCGATGTTCGGGGAGGTATTGCGGAAATACCCGTAGCAGCCGAGATGATCGGGCCGCAGGGTGTCGAGGTCAAAGAAGACGATTCGCAAGGCGTTCTCCTTTTCGCGTTCGGAATGCTCTGGTCACATTATACTATATTATACCCGGAATTTCAATGAAAAATGGGAGAAATTTCAAAGAATTTCTCCCATGTAGGGTTCCGTTCAAAGTCTCAGGACCGGCCGTCCTTCCACGCTATTCTGATCTGCGCCTTGAATATCCTGCCGGTACCCGATTCCCTTACTTTTCCTCCGCGTCCTTTTTCCGCAGTTCCACCCGGCGGATCTTGCCGCTGATGGTCTTCGGGAGTTCGGGGACGAATTCGACGATGCGGGGGTATTTGTAGGGAGCGGTGTGCTCCTTGACGTAGGTCTGGATCTCCTTCACCAGTTCCGGCGAGCCCTCCTTCCCCTTGACGAGGACGACGGTCGCCTTGACGATCTGGCCGCGGATCTCGTCGGGAACGGCGGTGACGGCGCATTCCAGCACGTAGGGCAGTTCCATGATGACGGATTCGATCTCAAAGGGGCCGATGCGGTAGCCGGAGGATTTGATGACGTCGTCGATCCGCCCGACATACCAGAAATACCCGTCCTCATCCCGCCAGGCGGTGTCGCCGGTGTGGTAGTAGCCGTCGTGCCAGGCTTCCTTCGTGGCTTCCTCGTTGCGGAAATACCCCTTGTAGAGACCGCAGGGGGAGCCCTCCGTCGTGCGGATCACGATCTCGCCGGTCTCGCCCACGTCGCAGGGACGCCCGTCGGGATCGAGGATCTCCACGTCGTAGAGCGGTGAGGGATGGCCCATCGAGCCGGGCTTCGGGGTGTCGCCGACGAAATTGCCGATCACCAGGGTGGTCTCAGTCTGTCCGAATCCTTCCATGAGGGAGAGTCCGGTGTATTCCTTGAACTTGTAGAAGACCTCGGGGTTCAGCGCCTCGCCCGCGATGGTGACGTGCTTCAGGGAGGAGAGATCGTAGTTTTCGATCCCGGCCTTGATGAAGAAGCGGAACATGGTCGGCGGCGCGCAGAAGGTGGTGATGTTGTACTTTTTGAAGAGCGGGAGGATGTCCTCGGCCTCGAATTTGTCGAAGTCATAGGCGAAGACGCAGCTCTCGCAGAGCCACTGGCCGTAGAGCTTGCCCCAGAGCGCCTTGCCCCAGCCGGTGTCGGAGATGGTGAAGTGGATGCCCTCCGGGTCGGCGTTGTGCCAGTAGCGGGCCGTGATATAATGTCCGAGGGCATATTTGAAGCTGTGGGCCGCGATCTTCGGGTAGCCGGTGGTCCCGGAGGTGAACAGCATGTACATGGTTTCGCTGCCGCACACGCCCTCCCGCCGCTCGAAGGTATCGGGGAACGCTTCGAATTCCCGATCGAAGGAATGCCAGCCCTCCCGCTCGCCGTGGGCCATGATCTTGATGATGTTCTGCTCCACCAGCTTTTCAGCGTTTTCGGCGTGCATGGCGGTCTGACCGTCCCCGGTGCACACGACGGCCTTCACGGAAGCTGCGTTGTAGCGGTATTCGAAATCGTGCTCCACCAGCATGTGGGTCGCGGGGATGGCGACGGCTCCGAGCTTATGCAGGGCGATGGAGGCGATCCAGAACTGCCAGTGCCGTTTCAGCACCAGCATGACGGTGTCGCCGCGCCGGATGCCGAGGGATTCGAAGTAGTTCGCCGCCCGGTTCGAGAGCAGGGAGATATCCCGGTAGGTGAAGCGGCGTTCGTTCTTGTCCCGGTCGAGGTGGAGGAGGGCGATCTTGTCCGGGGTCTTCGCGGCGATGGCATCCACCGTGTCGTAGGCGAAGTTGTAGTTCTCCTCGTTTTTGAAGCGGATCTTTTTGAGGCGTCCGGCTCCGTCCTCCTCGCAGTCGATGAAGCGGAGGGCGACCGCATCCTCGGGCAGGCGGCAGAGCTTGTTTTCGAGGTTATCCTCTTCCTTTTTCTCTTCGGGGGCCGCGTCGGGATAGTCGTAGGCGGGCGCGCCGTTCGAAATGGTGGTGGCGAGGAAGGTGCAGTCCTCCTCCCAGGCGATCATGCCGTGGGGCTTGGAGCTGTCGTAGTAGATCGAATCCCCGGGGCCGAGGATCTCCGTGTGTCCGTCGACGGAGACTTTCAGTCTGCCGGAGAGGATGTAGTCGTATTCCTGCCCGTCGTGGCTGGCGAGGCGGATGGGGCGGTCGGCTTCCTCGGGGACGTATTTCGCGCGGACGAGGAAGGGCTCGGCGATCTTGTTCTTGAACAGAGGCGCGAGATTGCGGTAGGAAAATCCCTTTCTGCGGGCGATGGGCAAACCGCCTCCCGCCCGGGTGACGCTGTACTCGGCGAGGGTCGGGGAGGATCCCGCCAAAAGATCGGTGGTGTCGACGCCGAGCCGCGCCGCGCACTTGTAGATGAAGGTGAAGGAAAAGTCCGCCTCCCCCGCTTCCAGTTCGCGGTAGTGCTCGAGGGTCACGCCCGTGCATTTCGCCATTTCTTCCTCGCTGACCTCGCAGATCAGGCGGGTCTCGCGGATGCGGTTGGCCACTTCCCGGATGATGGATTCCATTCTGTTTTCTCCTTTGCTTTCTGCTGATGTGGGGGAGGTGCGGAGAAACGTGTCTTTCCGGCTGATACAAACAAAAAACGCCTCAAGAAACTTGAGACGGATGATGATATCCGCGGTACCACTCAAATTGCATATTTCTATGCCGCTCTCCGGACTCCTGCAAGTCCTGCGCCTGTTACGCTGCGCGTGCGGGGGATCATTACTCGGTCCAAGACCTTTTCCTTCCCCGACTCGGAAGTGATACGCTCCGCTCCGCTCCGTCCGCATTCCACCGCCGCGGACTCTCTGTGGGAAACGATGTGACCGGCGCGCGTCTTCGTCACAGTCTTTGGATATTCGCTTGAATGGCATTATATCACCGCCGCCCCCCTTTGTCAACCGGGGAAATGAATAAAAATTCTCTCCGGACGGAGGGCGTTCCTGTGCAATCCACGCGGAACGGGCGGTTTCCCGGCGTCTTCTTTGTCGATTTTCCCTTGCAAACGGGGGAAAAATATGCTATACTGGAACCGGTTCAAAATCCATGAGCAAAGGAAGTGTCACATGAACAATCAAATCTACATCGACCGGACCTACCGGAAATTCGACAGCGCGCTGAAGCTCTACGCGAAGAAGATCCTGACAACGGTCGGCCAGGCGGGTCCCGTGTTCGCCCTCGAGACCATGGACCACCTCCGCCTGCCCCCGGACGCCGCCGCCATGACGGAGATCGCCCCCGGCACGGAATGGGGCTCCGAATACGGCAATATCTGGCTGAAAACGAAGCTCACGGTGCCCGCGGAAGCCGACAGTGAGATCCTCTGCGCCATCCCGGACGCCGACGCCGTGGAGATCCTCTGCTTCAAGGACGGAAAGCCCGCGGGGATCATCAATTCGAAGAACATTTTTATCGGCGGCGAGCATCCGGCCTTCTTCATCACCTTTGACGCGAAGGCGGGAGAGACGATCGACCTCGCGTTCGAGTGCTACGCCGGCCACACCTGCCTCGGCACCCAGCCCTACGAGCAGTACGGCAGGGATGAGAACGTGCCCGACTCCTTCCGTCACACCTACCGCGGCATCCGCTTCTGCGTGATGGACAAGGACATGCGGGACTTCGTGTTCGATCTCGCGACGGTGCTCCAGATCGCGCGGCTCCCCGAGGGCAATTTCACGGCGAAGACGGCCCACGAATGCCTGATGAACGCCTTCCCCTTCCTCATCGGCGATCCCGCGTCGGCGGACGAGGAGGAGATCAAAGAATCCTGCGCCTCGATCCGCGAATGCCTGAAACCCGCCCTCGTCAAGACCGGCGGCGACGCGTCCCGCGGAAAGATCGGGGTCCTCGGCCACTCCCACATGGACACCGCGTGGCTCTGGCCCGTGTCCGAGACGATCCGCAAGTGCGCCCGGACCTACGCCGAAGCCCTGACCCTCATGGACTTCTACCCCGAATACACCTTCATTCAGTCCTCCGCCCTGCACCTCGACTGGATGCGCGAATACTATCCCGACATTTTCGAAGGGATCAAAGCCCGCGTTGCGGAAGGACGATACGAGCCCAACGGAGGCGTCTGGGTCGAATGCGACTGCAACGTCACCGGCGGCGAGGCGATGGTGCGGCAGTTCCTCTACGGCCAGCGGTACACGGAAAAGATGCTCGGCTACCGCTCCGACTCCTTCTGGCTCCCCGACACCTTCGGGTACAACGGCGCGATCCCGCAGATCATGCAGGAGAGCGGGGTCAAATACTTCTTCACCACCAAGATGAGCTGGGCGGACTGCAACGAATTCCCCGCCGACACCTTCATCTGGCGCGGCATCGACGGCTCGGAGGTCATCACCCACCTGAACCGGATGCACCTCATCCCGGACGTCTCGACCCTGACGGACTGCGTCGGTGAGATCCGGGACAAGAGATCGAACGACCGGCGGCTCGTGGCATACGGCTACGGGGACGGGGGCGGAGGACCGACCTACGGGATGCTCGAATTCCTGAAGCGGACGAAGGATCTGCCCGGGATGCCCGTGATCGAATCCACCACGGCGTCGAAATTTATGAAGGAGCTCGAAGCGGAGCGCGACACCCTTCCCCTCTGGGACGGCGAGCTCTACCTCGAATTCCACCGCGGCACCCTCACGCAGATGCACATCGTGAAGAAGACCAACCGGAAGATGGAAGCGGCTCTCTACGAAATGGAGCTTGCGAACGTCCTCGCAAACCGTCCGACCGCGGTCCTGCACGACGAGCTCTACAAGACCCTCCTGAAAAACCAGTTCCACGACATCCTCCCCGGCACCTGCATCCCGAAGGTCTACGAGGTGTACGAAGAGGAGATGAACAAGGCCTACGAGACGACGAAGAACCTCACGTGGCAGTATCTCTCCGACCTCACCCCGGCGGACGACATGACGAAGGATCTGGCCTCGAAGGATCTGCTGCCCTCCACCGTCGACCGGGACGCCGTACAGACGCTTCCGGGACAGGCGAAGGACGCGGTCTCCCTCTTCAACCCGCTGTCCTTCCCCGTCAACACCGTGGTCACGCTTCCCGGTTGCGGGGGGTATGAAAACAAGACCTCCCAGGCCTACACCGCCCAGAACGGGGAGCTTGTGACCGCGGTCCGCGCCGAGATCCCCGCCCTCTCCGCCGTCACGATCACCCCGGACGGGAAGGGAGTCCTCGAGACCGCATATCCCGACAGCCCCTTCGTCTTTGAGGACGGCACGCTCACAACGCCTTACTACAAAGCGAAACTCGACGAGAACGGCTACATCCGCTCCCTCGTCGACCGGCAGACCGACCGGGAGATCTCCAACCTGAAAGGCGCGCCCCTCGGGACCCTCTGGATCGGCGAAGACATGCCGACGGCCTGGGACAACTGGGAGATCGAGGACGACATCTTCAAAAAGATGAAGCCCGTCGCCGCCGGATCCTGCGAGGTCGTCTCGGACGGCGCCGTCGAATACCGCATCCGCGCGAAATTCTCCCTCGGCAGAAAGTCCGCGGCCGTGCTCGACACCGTGTTCTACGCCGGATCGCGGCAGATCGACTACGAACTGACCCTCGACTGGCACGAACGGCACCAGCTTCTGAAAGCCGGATTCGACGTCAACGTCCGCTCCGCCTTCATGAAGAACGAGATCCAGTTCGGCCACGTGGACCGCCCGACCACCCGCAACACCACGCTGGAATCCGCGAAGTTCGAGGTTTGCAACCACCGCTGGACCGACCTCTCCGAGACCAACTACGGCGTCGCGGTGCTGAACGACTGCAAGTACGGCGTCTCCTGCGAGGAAAGCGATATCCGCCTGACCCTCCACAAGGGCGGCTGCCGTCCCGACCCGTTCACCGACAACGGCGTCCACACCATGAAATATGGGCTCCTGCCCCATGTCGGACCCTTCTGCGCCAAGTCCGTGGTCCAGCCGGCCTACGCCTTCAACGTCCCGCCGACCGCGCTCTACGGCAAGCTCGATATCCCCGCGCTGTTCTCCGTCTCCGCGGACAACATCATCGCCGAAGCCGTGAAGAACGCCGAGGACGTCCCGGGCGCATACGTGCTCCGTCTGTACGAGGCCGAGCGCAGCACCACGAACTGCACGCTGACCCTCCCCGGCGCGAAGAAGGCGTGGATCACCAACATGCTCGAAGAGAAGAAGGAAGAGCTGCCCATCGAAGACGGCGCGGCGAAGCTGACCTTCCGTCCCTTCGAGATCAAGACGGTTCTTGTGGAGAGATAAATGGGAATCACATACAAAACCGAACTGCACTGCCACTCGAAGGACGCTTCCGGCTGCTCCCACGAGTCGGTGGAGGGGATCTGCGAGAAATACCTCCGCTGCGGCTACGCGACTGTCTGTCTGACGAACCATTTCGCCCCGACGGGGGACTACCTCGATCCCGCGGAGTGGGAGGCCAAGATCGACCGGAAGCTCGCGGCTTACGAAAAGCTCAAAGCCTGCGCGGGGGACCGGCTGAACATCCTCTTCGGGCTGGAATTCCGTTTCGCCCAGAACTCGAACGACTATCTGGTCTTCGGGGCGGATCGGGACTGGCTGGTTTCCCACACGGGGACCCTCCTCAAAAACGGGATCCGGGAGTTCACGAAGCTCGCGCGGGAGGACGGGATCTTCACGATCCACGCCCATCCTTTCCGCTTCGGCATGGTGACGACCAACCCGGATCACGTGGACGCCGTGGAGATCTACAACGGCCATCCCGGGCACAATTCGAACAACGACATCGCCGAGGCCTGGGCAAAGAAGTACGGCAAGATCATGACCTCGGGCACGGATCACCACGACCCGCACCACATGCCCGACGGTGGGATCCGCACGGACTTCCCGATCACCTCGGAATCCCAGCTGATCGAAACCCTGAAAAGCGGCAACTACACCCTGATCCGCGGGGAAGAGGACGCGAAGAACTGATACTAATCTCAAGCTAAAAAGGAAACGCGGCTTCTTGAAAGAAGCCTGGCAAGAACTTCAATGTTATCGCACGTGAGCTCACAATCATAGATTGTTCGCACTCTACGGAGAGCGATCAAAACCCATATAGTTAGCTTTTTAGAACGAGAATAGTATGAATCCCCTGAAAGCCGAAAAAGAGGAAGGATCCCATATCCGGGAGGCCTTCCTCTCTTTTTCATGCTCTCAGCCGGGCGATCCGCTCCGCGATCTCCGGGATCTCGTCCTTCCTCTTCTCATAGACAGTCCCCGTGAAGAATGCGACGTTGAAGTCCTCCCGGAACGCTTCGATCACCCGGACGGCGCATTCCAGTTCCGCCGCCGCTTTGTCCCCCTCCCCGCGCTCCTCATAAATATCCGCGAGGATCAGAAGCATGTCGATCAGCCAGTCGGCGGAGAGGCGTTTCTGCTTGTGGGCCGGCTCGAACCGCTCCTCCCCTTTCAGCATTTCCGCGTCCAGCTGGGTCCTTGTGAAATAGATCTCCGGGATATGCGAAAGGGCTTCCTTCATCATGGAAGTGTCCCCCGTGGATTCGTAGGCCTGCGCCATGATGCGCCACGCGTCGAGCCGGACGTCGTCGTACTGCGTCCCCTCCGTCAGCGCGCGGCAGATCTCGATCGCCTCCCCCGCCCGCTCGGGAACCGGGATCACGCAGAGGAGATTGTTCAGAATGATATCGTTGCCCGGGTACTGCTTCAATCCTTCCCGGAGCAGCTTTTCGGCCTCTTCGGGGTGCTCGTCCCGGATCTCCCAGGAGCGGCGGCAGATCTCCATGACCTTCTCCTCCGTCTCGTACCGGTTGAAGTCGAACAGTTCGTCCGTCGACACGCCGAAGAAGGACGCGATGGCGGGGATCATGACGACGTCTGGCATCGCGGCCGCGTTCTCCCATTTCGAGACGGCCTGAAAGCTCACCCCGAGGGCGGCGGCAAGGGTCTCCTGCGAAATGTTCTTCTGTTTTCTGAGGGTCCTGATTTTTTCTCCGATTCTGATCTGCATAAAAAACCTCCGAAAAATGTGTTGTCCGCCGCGGCAGGTACAGGATACCACATATCCCGGAGTTTGACAATAACCTGTTCGTTTAGAATTTTTCCACCACTGGTTGAACTACCGTCAGTTCTGGGTCTTCTCCGTTTTCCGGGTGAAGACGGCGAGGCGGGAGGCAAGGCGGCGGTTTTCCGGCTTTTCGAGATTCGGATCCTCCTCCGCGGCCCTTTTCGCGTAAAACGAGGCGCGTTCGATCATCGCGGGATCCCGGCAGGCGGCGGCAAGGCGGAAGTTCATCTGTCCGTGCTGGCGGATGGCTCCGGTCTCGTTGAAGAAATCGCCGGGGCCGCGGATCTCGAGGTCATATTCCGCGATCTCGAAGCCGTCCGTCGTGTTTTTCAGCGCTTTCAGCCGGTCCTGCGCCTCGGGGGATCGGGAATCGGAGACGAGGATGAAGTAGGATTTTGCCCGTCCCCTTCCGACCCGTCCGCGAAGCTGGTGGAGCTGGGAGAGCCCGAAGCGTTCGGCGTTCTCCACGATCATCAGCGTGGCGTTCGGCACGTTCACCCCGACCTCGATCACGGTGGTGGAGACGAGGACGTCCAGTTCCCCGTCGGCGAAGGCCCGCATCACCCGCTCTTTTTCCGCGGGTTTCAGTCTGCCGTGGACGAATCCGATCCCGAGGCCGGGAAGAGCGGAAGCCAGTTCGTCCGCCGTCTGCCGCGCGTTCTTCATCGGGGGCCTGCCCTCGTCCATCACGTCGACCAAGGGGAGGTTTGCCATTTCCTCGCCCTCGGAGCCCTCCGCGTCCGGGTTCTCCTCGATGGCCGGGCAGACGACATAGGTCTGGTGTCCCTCGTCGGCCTGCTTCTGAATGAAGGCGTTGAGGCGTTCCCGATAGCTCTCGTTCACGATGAAGGTGTCGATCTTCTGCCTGCCCGCCGGAAGCTCGTCGATCCGGGAAACGTCGATCATCCCGTAGGCGGCGAGGGTGAGCGTGCGGGGAATGGGCGTCGCGCTCATGACGAGGCAGTGGACGTTCCGGGATTTCTCAAACAGCGCGGCCCTCTGCATCACGCCGAACCGGTGCTGCTCGTCGATCACGCAGAGCCCGAGGGAATCGGCGATCACGTCCTCCGTCAAAAGCGCGTGGGTGCCGATCAGGACCGAGATCCCTTCTGCCGGATCGCCCCGCAGGTCCCGGAGTATCCCGTCCCGTTCCTTCTTCTTTGTGGAACCGGTGAGCAGGGCGGTGCGGATGCCGAGGGGGGCGAAGAGGCGTTCGAAATCCGCGGCGTGCTGGGTCGCGAGGATCTCGGTGGGGGCCATGACGAAGGACCGCATTCCGTTCCTTGCCGCCGCGTAAGCCGCTGCCGCCGCCACCGCCGTTTTGCCGCTCCCCACATCCCCGGTGAGGATCCGGTTCATGAGAGTCTCCCCGCCCATGTCGGCGACGATCTCCGAAACGCATCGCTCCTGCGCCCCGGTCAGGGAGAAGGGGAGCGCGGCGAGGAAGGGGGCGAGATCGGCGTCCCGGATCCTGAGCGCTCCGCTCTTCCGCTTCGAAGCGGCGTGGGTCTGGGCCATCGAGAGGAACATGAGCCAGAGTTCCTCAAAGACCAGCCTGCGCTTGGCGTTCTCCATCGCCTCAACGCTTTCCGGCCGGTGGATCTGACGCACGGCCCACGCGTAAGTCGGGAGGGAGAGCTCTTCGAGGGCGTCCGTCGGAAGGGTCTCCGCCAGCTCCTCCCCGGCCTTGTCGAGGGCGTTCTTCGTCAGATCGGTCATGAACCGCTGGGTCAGACCCTGGGTGACGGGATAGACCGGGACGATGTCGGGCAGCGCGATCTCCTCGCTCCAGGGCTCCGTCAGGGGGGAGTTCAGGGAGAGGCGGCGGTAGCGTTCGTTCCACTCGAAGCGGCCGAAAAAGCGGCAGGTATCCCCGGTGTGGATGCGTCCGGCGACGTATGGCTGATTGAACCAGGTGACGGTGACGGCCCCGGTCTCGTCGAAAGCCTTCACGGTCGTGATGTTCATGCCCTTGCGGATGTACCGGGTCTGGGGCTCGGAGGACACCGTGAGGATCGCGGAAAAAGGCCCGTTCTCCCCTTCCCTGCACCGGGCGGCGATCTGATCGAGGGAGCGGATGTCTCCCCGGTTCTGATAGGCACGGGGCCAGAGACGGACTGCGTCGCCGACGGTCTCGATCCCCATCTTCGCGAGTGCCGCCCGTTTCGCCGGTCCCACACCCCGCAGTACCGTCACGGGCTGTTCCATGATCTCGGTTTTCTCCTCCGCCATATCTCCGCCTCCTTTCCCGCGCGCTTCCGTTTCATTTTACCACATTCCGGAGGCGATTGCAAGCGGATTCTGTCTCCCGCGCTCTTGCCTTCCGGCGGAAAATGTGGTAGAATAGCGGAAAAGAAACCGCAAAAGGGAGGGTTCGCCATGAAGAAGGGCAGGATCCTGTTTCTCTACGGGCTGACGAGCTGCGGGAAGACCACGGTCGCGGAGCGTATGCGCCGGATGTGTTCGTCCGTCCTCTATGTTTCGTCGAACGATATCTTTCACGACATGATCGCCGGGAAATTCTTCCGCCGGGATTTCTGGGGAGCCGTCGCAGAGACCATCGGAGCGCAGTATGTCGCGGTGCGGGGGATGGCGGAGGCCGGGTTCGATGTCGCGGTGGACGGGATGCTCCTCGATCTGCCCGAATACCGGGAACGCTTCGGCATGAGCAATCTCGAACTGGTAAAGTCCCTCTTCGGCCCTTTCGATCCCCTCTTTGTGCGGTTCGACTGTCCCCTTGAAGAGCTGCGGAGGAGGAACATCCTGCGGGGGGACCGGGGCGAATTCCAGTCTGAGGAACAGGCGGCGAAAATGACGAAGGATCCCCCGGCGGATCTCGTGATCGACGCCATGACGACCTTCCCCGACGAAGCCGCCGCCCGGATCCTCGGCGCCGCGGGCATGGACTTTCAGTATGAGATCGACCCGGAGGAACGGGCCTTTCTGCTCGACGGGATCCTCTCCCCCTTCGGAGCGTCCCCGGCCGAAACCGCGACGGAAGACGGGACCTTCACAGCCGCCCTCCTCCTCCCGGACCGGGACTGTGCAATCAGGGCCGCGGGGGAACTCTGCCGGAGGGGATATCGGCCGGGACCGGAAACCTCGGAGGGGGAGATCCTCCTCGCGCGCAGTCCCGCCGACCTCTGCCGCCTCGTCTTCGGGCAGTAGGCGGGCACACCAACGGAAAAGGAGCGAACATGGCACCGAAAAAGAAAACCGGGCTGATCGGGAATCCGCTCGGACACAGCTATTCCCCCGAGATCCACGCCCTGCTCGGGGACTACCGGTATGATCTCTTCCCGATGGAGGAGGACGAGGTGGGGCCGTTTCTCAAAAAGGGGGACTTCGACGCCCTGAACGTCACGATCCCCTACAAAAAAACGGTCCTGCCCTTCCTCGACCGGATCTCGGAAGAAGCGCGGCGCATCGGGTCCGTCAATACGATCGTGAAGCAGGCGAACGGCGCGCTGTGGGGCTATAACACCGACTACGACGGATTCTCCCGGATGCTCGCCCGGCGGGGGATCGGGCTTTCGGGAAAGAAAGTCGTCATCCTCGGGTCCGGCGGGGCGTCCGTCACGGTCCGGGCAGTCGCCGGGGACTCCGGGGCCCGGGAGATCGCCGTGATTTCCCGCTCGGGCGAGGACAATTACTCAAACCTCGAAAAGCACGCGGACGCCGAGATCCTCGTCAACACCACCCCCGTTGGGATGTACCCGCACAACGGCGCATCCCCCGTAGACCTCGACCGGTTCCCGAAGCTGGAAGCCGTAGCCGATCTGATCTACAATCCCGCCCGCACCGCTCTGATCCTCGATGCCGAAGACCGGGGGATCCCTGCGGTTTCCGGGCTGTCCATGCTGGTCTTTCAGGCGGCCCGGGCTTCGGAGCTCTTCACGGGGATCCCCGTGGACGACGCGAGAGCCGAAGCCGTCCTCTCCGCCGTCGGAAAGGCCAAGCGGAACATCCTTCTGATCGGGATGCCCGGCTCCGGGAAAAGCACCCTCGGGACCCTGCTCGCCGAAAAGCTCGGAAGGCGGTTCGCGGATCTGGACGCCGAGATCGTGAAAGCCGCGGGACGCCCGATCCCCGCAATCTTCGCGGAGGACGGGGAGACAGTCTTCCGTGATTACGAGACTGCCGCCCTCCGGGAACTCTCGAAGCAGTCCTCCCTCGTCGTCGCCACGGGGGGAGGAGCCGTGATCCGGGAGGAAAACCGCCGTCTCTTCCGGGAGAACAGTTCCGTCCTGCTCCTTCGCCGCCCCCTCTCCGCCCTCGCAAAAGACGGCCGTCCCCTCTCCGCCGCCCACACCGCAGAGGAGCTCTGGACCGCCCGCAGAGAGTTTTACGAATCCGCCGCCGAAGGCTCCGTGGAAGTCTCGGACGACCCCGCCGAAACCCTCTCCCGCGCCCTCGCATGGTGGGCCGCCCAATCCTGACAGAAAAATCCCCCGCGATCCGAAAATGGACTGCGAGGGATCATTTTCTGTTTATTTGTCCGCAGGACGGTTCTACTAACTACTAGCCGCTAACCACTCCTCACTCCTAACTCCTAATTCCTAACTCCGTTCAAGAATTCCAGTCCCGTCTCCGCCGCTCTCAGCCAGTCCGCGCCGCCGAAGCCGTGTCCCGCGCCGGGGAACCGCACCAGCCGGGCATCCGGGAAGACCTTCTCCGCCCGTTCGGAATAGGAGATCGGGACCAGCGTGTCGGCCTCGCCGTGCATCAGAAGCACCGGACCCGGATAATTCGGAAGGCGGTCGTAGATGTCGAAGGACAGGGCGTCCCGGTGGTAGACCGCGCCGAGGGTCATGCCCATCACGTCCATCCGCTCGGGAATAGCGTCGGGATCGGGGGCGCGCTTTTTGCTGTCGTCCTGCAAGACATAGGCCGGGAACAGCGCGACGACTCCCGCAATGTCCTCCGGTCTGTCCGACGCCGTGAGGGACGCGACGAAACCGCCCTGGCTCTCGCCCCAGAGGAAGATCCGGCAGGGGTCCGCGAAGTCCTGCTCCCGGATCCCGTCGATCACCGCCATAAGGTCCCGCTCCTCGGTGAGAACAGACATTTCCGCGGGGCTTCCTTCGCTCCGGCTCCCGTTCCCGCCCCCGATGAAGTCGAAGGCGTATGCGGCAAATCCGCGGTCCGCGAAATACCGGGCGAATCCGGCTTCCCCCCGGGCGTCCCCGCCGTAGCCGTGGCAGAGGATCAATACCGGCATCTTCTCCCCGGTCTCTTCGATGTACAGCGTTCCGTAGATCCGCTTTCCGTCCCGCTCGAAACACAGTTCCCTTTCCGTCGTCATATCGCTTTCCTCCTTATTCCGCCAAATCCGCGAGGATCCGGCACAGTCTCTCCGTAGCTTCCGGTCTCGTCGCCCAGCTCGTGCAGAGGCGGATCACCCGCTTCCCGTCCGGCCGCTTCTCCCAGAAGGTGGAGACGACGTCCCGGGCGAGCTTTTCCTCCTGCTCCGGCGTCAAAACCACGAAGACCTGATTCGAGGGGGAGGGGACCGCGGTCTCATATCCGCACCGGGCGAGGCAGTCCCGGATCTTCTGCGCCTCTTTTACCGCGTGCCGGGCGATTTCGGTGTACAGCCCGTCCGTGAACAGGGCGTCGAACTGGATCCCGAGGACCCTGCCCTTCGCCAGCACCGCGCCGTTCTGCTTCATGTGGGTGAAGAAATGCTTCGGGGCCTTCTTCGGGAACACGACGGCCTCGCCGAGCAGGGCTCCGACCTTGGTCCCGCCGATGTAGAAGACATCCGCCAGCCGCGCGAGATCGGGAAGCGTCACATCCGTCCCCGGCGTCGCGAGGGCGTATCCGAGTCTCGCCCCGTCGAGGAAGAGGGGGAGATCATAGTCATCGGCCACGCCGCGCAGTTCTTCCAGTTCGTTCAGCGTGTAGAGCGTGCCGTATTCCGTCGGATGGGTGACATAGATCATGCCGGGCTGGACCATGTGGGGGTACCCTTCCCGGTCGGCGTAAAAGTCTTCGAGATACCGGCGCAGTTCTCCGATATCGTATTTCCCGTCGTGGGAGGGCAGGCAGAGGACCTTGTGGCCGGAGCTCTCGATCGCGCCGCCCTCGTGACCGTTGACGTGGCCGGTGACGGGGGAGAGCACGCCCTCGGTGTCCGCGAGATACGCCGAAATGACGGTCCGGTTGGTCTGGGTCCCCCCCGCGAGGAAGAAGACTTCAGCTCCCGGACAGGCGCAGGCGGCGCGGATCTTTTCCCGGGCGGAAGCGCAGTACGCGTCGTCCCCGTAGCCCGGCTGGACTTCAAAATTGGTTTCGGCGAGCCGCTCGAGGATCTTCGGATGGGCTCCCTCGATGTAATCGCTGGCAAAGGAAAGCATGGTTTTCTCCGTTCTGTGCGTTTTCCCCCTAATCATAGCAGAAAGGGGGAAAAATTGCAACCGGTTTTTTCACGTCCTGCCGGATTCACTTTTTCATTCGTCTCCGCATCCGGTTCAGGTGCCGCTCGAAATCGCCGCGGACGATCAGCTCGCAGAGGACGCACTGTTCCAGCACGGGAACGGGACAGGAGAGATAGCCCGCCCCCTCCCCGTAGGCGTCGAGCAGCGCGTCCGGCAGAGCGAGATACCCGGCGCGGAGGGATGGGAAGAGGGTCTTCGAGAAGGAATTGAGGTAGATCACCCGCTCGGGGTCCAGCGAGAAAAGGGTCTCCGCGCGTCTGAGAACGGGGGCGAATTCGGATTCCACGTCGTCCTCGATCAGCCAGCCGTTCCGCTCCCTCGCCCAGCGGACATACTCCCTCCTCTTCGCCGCCGTCGCCGTCACCATGCTGGGATAGCTCCGGTAGGGCGTGATGTGGAGCACGTCGGCCCGGGACCGTTCGAGCTCGGCGGAGTCGATCCCGTTCGGACCGAGGCGGAGTTCCTCGCAGTCCAGCCCGGAGGCACGGTAGACCCTCAGAATCTTGCCGTAGGAGGGGCTTTCCACCGCGAACCGCCGCCCGTGTCCGAGGATCAGCGGGATCAGGGTGTAGAGGTATTCCGCCCCCGCCCCGACCACCACGTTCTGCGGCTTCACGCGGATCCCCCGGCTGCGCGCGAGATAGTCCGCGATGGCCTCTTTCAGGGCGGGCAGTCCTCCGGGCGGGGATTTTTCGTAGAGGATCCCCTCGTATTCCGCCAAGGCGCGCCGCACGGTCTTCGCGTAGACGGAATGGGGGAAGACCGCGCCGTTTTCGCTCTCCGGGGGAGGCAGACGCAGGGGAAGAGAGCCCCCTTCCGCCACGGGAAAGCTGTCCTTCTGGCGGTAGTCGGCAAAGAATCCGCTCCGCTCCCGGGACACGGCGTACCCCTCGTCGCAGAGCAGGCCGTAAGCGTGTTCCACGGTGATGACGCTCACCCCGTATTCGGCGGCGGCAGACCGCTTGGACGGGAGTCTCGTCCCCGGGGGATAGTCTCCCGCGATGATCTTGTCGCGCAGGTCCTCGTAGATCGCGCGGTAGGAGGGGATGGGGGGATTCGGCTTCACAGATCTGTCCCTCCCGTGTTTTTTAGTTCTTTGTTACAGTATACCGTTTTTTTTCATCATTGTCAAGGCAGAAGAAAAAACCGCGCCATTGAAAGTGACGCGGGAAAGTGAAAATGCTATTATGTCAATAGTAGATTCGCGTTTTTTTGCAGTAGTCTTTTAGACAATAGCTATATTTTTTGTCAGAAAAGATCAAGCCTTCGGGATCAATTGTAACTGCTTTATTTTCATCGTCCATATCATCTATCGCATCACAGCCAAAGCAATGTATCTTTCCGGTTTTACGATTTACAACATATACATGATAAGTAGCATTTCCGTCAAAATACCATTCTGAAATACCCGGATACCATTCCCCGAGATAAGTGTTCTCCCATTTGATGTATGAATATTCATTTTCAGTTTCCGTTTCCTCAACAGTAGACCTATTGACTTCGGCAGGAGGAATCAAATCTTCTGCAACTTCCAGTGAAACAACAGTAGGTGAAGAACCGGGATTGACAAGCATCGTCGCGGATTCGTACTGCTCCCATGTAAAGGTTCCAACGGAGACAAGCTGTTCGGCAAGGGTGGTATTTGTGTCTTTGAGATTCGCAGTCAAAGCGGCAAACGAAACCAGTGCAACGTCCGCCCGCCAGAACTCGTTGAGGTTCACCGTGCCGGGAAGGATCCCGATACCGCGGGCGAGGGTGAACGGATCGTTCCATGAAAAATCGCCGTTTGCGTCGGAATAATTCAGCGCGCGGAGCACAAAGGTAACATACATCGCCGCGCTCGCGGGACCGGAACCGAACGACGTTGCAGAAACGCCTTTCGTCAAACCGTTTTCATAAGCATATCCCACATAGGGATCCGCCCATGACGGCACGTCCGTGAAGGGATGCGTCCAGTTTCCGCCCAACGCCTCGCTCTCTTTACCGAGCGTGCGGATCAGCATAACGAGAGCTTCGACGCGGGTGGGGGCTCGGTTCAGATCGAAATTCGTGTCCGAAACACCCCGGAACAGACCGAGGGATTTGAGCGCGGCTGCCGTTGTCTCTTCCGCAGACGTGTCCCTCGCCTCTGCACCTGCCGCTAACGCACAGAACAGAACGCAGAGGACCGCAACAAGAGAGATCAGTCTTTTGATTTTCATATTCATCCTCCCATGATCGGTTTCATTCACCATAACAGGTGTGAAACCATAAGATACCATATTATAACATCTTTGCGCCTATATGTCAAGAAGAATGCCGTCTCTCACCCCACATGATTTGCACCTATATACGGTACAATAGGATGGAGAGGATGTGATGCGCAATGACAGAAAAAGATTTCCCGATGCGGCTAGCCAAACTACGGGAACAGAAGGGCGTTTCGGCGCGGGACATGAGTTTGTCCATAGGGCAGAACCCGGGCTATATCAACAACATAGAGAATGGAAAATCCATGCCCTCTCTTCAAGGTTTTTTCTATATCTGCGAATACCTCGGTATCAGCCCCAGCGCTTTTTTCGACGAGAAGAACAGCTTCCCGGACAAACTGAGTTCCCTGATCGAGGACCTCAAAAAGCTGGACGATGCTCAACTCTCCTCCGTCTCCGTCATTGTGAAAGAACTGCTCCGAAAATGATTTTTTGAAACAGACTGCGAATCTCCGCGTCTGTTTTCTTTTACCTCTTCTCCGCCCGCTGCTTCTCCACGACGAAAGCCGTGAATCCGGCGCAGAGGAGGGCGAGGAGGAAGGAGAGGAACGCAAGCAGCTGCTGTCCGCGGATCGGGAAGCCGAGGACCCGGTTTCCGGCATCCTGCACGGCGGAGAGGATCTTCCCCCCGACGAGGGACGCCCCGAATCCGACGATCCCCGCGACGGAGGCCCGGATCGCCATCGCCTGCACGAAGAACTCCGGTTCCACATAGCTGTAAATCATGTTGTAGGCGTTCTGGTTGCTCCCCGCATAGCTCGTGTACAGCAGGGCGGTGTGGACCACGATCAGCCAGCGGGTCCCCGGCGTCACGAAACAGCAGACGGCAAACGCGGCAGCCGCCATCAGCATGGCCGTGCGGAATCCCCGGGCGTAGGAGGTGCGGTCCGCATAACGGCCGAAGGGGCGGGAGATGAAAAACCGGCAGAGATTCGCCGATGTGTTGACGATCTGCACCGTCCCGACGGAGAAGGCGAGATCGACGGTCTTGTAGGTCCCGAGGAATCCGAGTGACAGGTACTGCGCCGTATACCAGAGGCAGGCGAGGAGGGTGATTTTCAGAAACGCCCGGTTCGAGAACAGCGCGCGGAGCACTTCCCCGAGAGGCCGGTGTTTTCTCTCCTCCGCCTCCCCCCGCCCGATCACGCAGAGGCAGACGAACTGGGCCGCGCTGGAAAGGAGCATCGCCGCGCCGAGCATGAGAAAGCCGCCCTCGGGATCCCCGTTTTGCTCGAACCGGTCGAAGAGGAAGCCCGCCGCGAGGGTGAAGACAATCCCCGAGAGCAGGGAGATCATCTCCTTGACGGCGGAGTATTCCCCCCGCATCCTGGGATCGACGAAGGAATTCCCCCAGCGGAACATCACCGAGGCCACGAGATCCCGCAGAGCGTACCCCCCGAGGATCCCCACCGCCGCGGCCGCCCCCCGGAGAGCGCCGGGAACGGGCAGAAACGGCACGAGGTACACGCCGAGAAAGAGGATCTGGCTCCCGAGGGTGACGAACAGGACCGTCCGCTTCACGTTCCGCATCCTCTGCATCAGAAGGACCGAAAAGAGCTGGAAGAGGAAGGAGACCGAAACGAGGGACGAGAGCACCCCGACCGAGGCGTCCGAAAGCCCGATCTGCTTTAAGAGCTTGGCGAGAAAGGCGTCCGTCACAAGGATCGTGGCGAAGTATTCAAAGGCGCATTCGGCGGTGTAGGCGTGCCGGGATCTCTTGTACTCCCGGGTATTGAAAAGTCTTTCCAAAACGGATCCCTCCGCGCTGTCACATTCATGCGCATTATACCACACGCGCCCGGCGGAAGCAATGGGAAGGACGGAAAAAATCCGCCTTTTCCCTTCCCTTTTCGCCCCGGGTCTGGTATAATGGAGAAAACCGGGGACCGCGGAACGATCTCCCGGGAACCGACAAGAAAAAGAAGGGATCTCCATGAAACAGCCGATCCGTCCTCCGGCCCTGCGCAAAGGGGACGCCGTCGGGATCTGCGCCCCCTTGTGGGTCATGACGCCCGCGGATCTCGAACCCGCCCGCCAAAAGCTCGAATCCCTCGGATACCCCGTGAAATACGCGCCCCACGTGTTTTCGGACGCCTTCGGCTACGCCGGATCGGTGGCGGAACGGGCGGAGGACTTCAATACTCTGATCGGGGACGACGAGGTCCGCATGATCCTGTTCAGCGGCGGAGAAGTCTCGAACGAGATCCTGCCGTACATCGACTACGACTCTCTGGCCGCCCGTCCGAAGATCCTGTGCAGCTACAGCGACAGCACAAGCGTCCTCAACGCCGTGACCTCCATGACGGGGCTGACGACGTTTTACGGCATGTCGCCGCGGACCTTCGCAAATCTCACGGATTACAACCTGCGCTCCTTCGAAAGAACGCTGGCATCCGGCGGAGTCGAGCACGAAAAGAGCGGTCCGTGGACGGTGATCTCTCCGGGACGGGGCGAAGGCAGGCTCACCGGGGGATATCTCGTCAACTACGCCGCCCTCTTTGCCTCCCCGTATTTCACGCCCCCCGAGGGAAAGCGGATGCTCTTCATCGAAGATCACGAAATGTTCTCCGCCCCCGCCGTCGTGTCGAAATGGTTCTCGAATCTCGAAATGTACGGCGCTCTCGACCAGGCTGCCGGGCTGATCTTCGGGCGGTATTCCTATGAGGTCCCGGACGCCGTCGACGCGGTCCTCGCCCGGATCGGGGAAAAATACAAGATCCCCGTCGTCCGATGCGGGGATTTCGGGCATGGGGAGGAAAACGCCCTCTTCCCCATCGGAGCGGACTGCGTCCTCGACACGGATTCGGGGCTCTTCGCTCTGACGGAGAGCGGCGTGATCCCGCAGAACTGAAAGGAAAAATGAGATGACACTCGACGAATTCTACAAGACCTATTCCTCCGACAGCACGGCGGGGAGCGCGAACCAGACCCTGACCGCGGACGACGGACCCGTCACAAGGCGCGGGCGGATATGGTTCCGGCTGGCTCACGGCGGGAAGAACTATTCCCTGCTCTTCTCGAACCGGACGGACAGCACCTTCGCGGACGGAACGAATTCAAAGGCCAACGACTGCGCCGGGGATTATGACATCCTCTCCCTGCGCGTCGGACTGACGGAGGGGCGGGACGCGGAGCCGAAGCTCTGGCACACCGCGTCCTTCGAAGGCTCCCCCGTCCGGCATGTCCCCGCCTCCGAGACCGAACCCTTCTTCACCGATCCGATCCCCCTCGACGCCCCGGCGGATTCCTGGATGTGCTACGAGATCGAGGTCCGCGGCGCGCGCTATCCCTATCACGAGGAACTGGTTCTGACGATCCAAATGCAGAGGGAGGACGGCGGATGGGCTCCCGGGCGGAAGATCCCCGTGCCCCTCATGATCGGATCGGACAGGCCGGTGTCCCGTCGGATCGGCTTCCTCGGCGACTCCATTACCCAGGGATGCGGGACGGCCTACGACAGCTGGACCCACTGGGCGGCGAAGATCGCGGAAGGGCTTGATCCGGCATACAGCGTCTGGGATCTGGGGATCGGCTACGCCCGGGCATACGACGCGGCGACGGACGGGGGCTGGCTCGCCCGGGCAAAACGGTGCGGCGCGGTCAACGTCTGCCTCGGGGTGAACGACCTCTGCCGGGGCAGAAACGCAGACGAGATCTCGGCGGATCTCTGCCGGATCGTGCGTCTTCTCAAAGAGGCGGGATGCCGGGTGATCCTCTTCACCGTCCCTCCCTTCGATTTCGGCGGGGACGCGAAGACCTGGTGGTACGAAATCAACCGGTATCTGCGGGAAACCCTCTCGAAGGAAGCCGACGCCCTCTTCGACTTCGCCGCCGTCCTCGGGAAACCCGCCCCGGACGAACACCTCTCCGTCTACGGAGGCCACCCGAACGCGGAAGGATGCGCGGTCGCCGCAAAGGCTTATCTCGCAGAGGGACTGCCCGGAATTGTGTTCGAAAAATGAAAACCGCCGCGTCCGATCCGGAAAGGAAAAGACGCGGCAGATTTTTGTTCGGTTCACCGAGGGCACAAAACAAACGGTCTGTTATACTAATCTCAAACTAAAAGGGAAAACGCGGCTTCTTGAAAGAAGCCTGGCAAGAACTTCTGAAATAGGAAAAGGACAGGCTAGACCAATAACGTATCGTCGAAACCTTGGCACACCAATATAGCTATCCAACCGTATCAGAGTTATCGTTCGTGAGCTCAATGTT
>CACZNC010000043.1 GCA_902782445.1 uncultured Ruminococcus sp. | reverse complement strand
CATTATTGATGTAGCCTGTCCCTATCCATTTCAGAAGTTCTTGCCAGGCTTCTTTCAAGAAGCCGCGTAACCCCTTAGAAGGGATTTAGTATGAAAAAACCGCGCGGGATTTGCGGAACGGGAAATCCGAAACCGGAAAACGGGACACGGAATGGGTGAGAGGAGATGAGAACATGACGGCGGCGGAACGCTACGCGGCGGAATACCTCGAAAAGATCTTCTATTTCGCCCTCAAAAAGACCGGAAACCCGGACGACGCGGACGATCTGGCGTCCGAGATCTCGGAGTCCGTGCTCCGGGGGCTCGCGGGGAAGACGGTCCCCGAGAACCTCGACGCGTGGATCTGGGCCGTGGCGCGCAACCGCTGGAAACGGTACGCAAAGCGGAGATACTACGGACCTGAATCGGACCGCGCGGACATCGAAGAGATCGCTGAGCTCGTCCCCGACGGGGAAGATATGGAAGCGTCCTATGTCTTATCGGAAGACCTCGGACTGCTCAGACGGGAGCTCGCGTTCATCCGGCGGGACTACCGGCAGATCCTCGCGGCCCACTATTTCGAGAACAAGAGCGTCTCCATGATCGCCCGCGAGTTCTCCATCCCTCAGGGCACCGTCAAGACAAAACTGCAGAACAGCAGGAAAAAACTCAGGGAGGGCATGGAAATGGCAAGAACATTCGGAAAAAGAAGCTACGCGCCGGAGCAGGTGACGTTCTGGAATACGGGGGACTTCGGGGACAAAGGACAGCCGTGGTCGATCCTCACGCATCTTTTGTACAAGAACATCTTCCTCGAAGCGCACGAAAACCCGTCCACGGCCGAGGAGCTTGCGATGGAGCTCGGGGTCGCGCTTCCCTACATGGAGGACGAACTCGAATTCCTCGTCCGGGAAGAGTTTTTGAAGAAAACCGGAAACAAATACGAGACCGCGTTTCCCATCATTTCGCGCGAGGAACGGCGCAGGTGGCACGAATTGCGGAAGAAAACGGCGAAGACCGCGGCTGTGCTGATCGAGCGGACGATCGACGCGGAGTATGCGGCTTTCCTAAAAAACGGCATCGACTGGTTCGGACCCTGGATCACGTATGAAAACGCGAAGTGGATGCTTTTGATGGACGAGGTCGACCGTATGGAAAACGCCGCGCTCGGAAGCTATCTCGATTCCGCGTCGATCCCCTCCCGCCCGGACAACGGGAAGTGGATGATCATGGGATTTGAAACCGCGGATTTTGAGGAAGCGCTGCCCGTCGGCCTGCACGGCTACATGGATCAGGACAACAGGCTCAGAGGACATGATCCGGCGTTCTGGCAGTTCAAATTCGGATACCGGAACTTAGGAGACCGGACGCCCGCGTTCCTTTCTGCGAGGGAAGTGCTGACGATATGGAAGACCGCGGTCGGAAAGGCGGAGGAGTGCGATCCCGCTCTTCTCGAAAAGGCCGCGGGGTACGGGTATCTGCGCCGCACGGAGACGGGATACGAACCGACGATTGCCGTGTTCGACCCGAACGAACGGATGACGGATCTGCTCCCGGAGGCGGACCGGCAGGAGATCGAGGCCATTCGCGCCGAAACCGCCGAAGCGATGAAGCCTCTCAGCGAAATCTGCGTCAGAGGATTTTCGGTGTTCTTCCGCGGCTACATCCTCGACGAAGCCCTTTCCTCCGGCTGGCTGACCTACGAAGAAGGCAGGACCCCCGTCACCGTCGGCGCGTATCTTTACCGGTAATCCAAAATCAAAAAGAGGCTGAACGAACAGCCTCTTTTGTGTTTGGGGGAAGGGTTATCCTCAGATCTCCGCGAACTTGATCTCGATTTCCTTGCCGAGAGCGGCGGACTTGTTGATGCCGTCGATGATGGCCTGGTTGTAGAGGATCTGGGAGGTCGGGACCGGAGCCGGACCGTTGGTGCGGATGGCGTCGAGGAAGGAGCGGATCTTCTTGTCGAACAGGCCGCCCTTGCCGGTGTTCTGCAGGATCGGGATCACGGTGTCCACATGCGCGCCGGCCACATCGTGGTAGAGGGTCATGGGGCCGCCCACGGAGCCGTTCCAGCAGTCGGTGGAAGGAATGCGGAGCGCGCCTTCGGTACCGAAGATGATGGTGTCGCCCGGGGTGTTGACGTGCATCGCCCACGCGATACGGAAGTCAAGGATGATGCCGCCTTCGAGACGGATGAACGCTGCCGCGAAATCGTCGACGGAGAAGCGCGCGGCGTCCGCTCCGTTGTACTTCGGGTTCTTGCCGAAGAAGTCGGAGATATAGCCGGAAACGGTCAGCGGCTTCGGATAGCCGATGGCGTTCAGCACCATGTCGAGGGAGTAGCAGCCGATGTCGCCGAGAGCGCCGATGCCGCCCGTGGACTTCTCGATGAACGTGGAGCCCGGGATGCCGCGACGACGGCCGCCGCCGGTCTGGATGTAGTAGATCTTGCCGAGAGCGCCGGATTCGACGATCTTCTTGATCATCTGCATGTTGGCGTCGAAACGGGGCTGGAAGCCGACGGAGACGAACTTGCCGGACTTCTTTTCGGCTCTGCAGATCGCCTCGGCCTCTTCAAGGGTGACGGAGAAGGGCTTTTCAAGCAGGACGGGGAGACCGTGCTCGAGGGCGTAGATCGTCGGAGCGGCGTGCTGGGTGTTGTAGGTGCAGACGGAGACGCCGTCCAGATCGGGCTCGTTGTCGATCAGTTCCTTGTGGGAGGGATAGAACCGGACGCCTTCCACGCCGAACCGCTTCATGAACTTCTCGGCTTTGCCGGGGATCAGGTCAGCGGCCGCGACGACTTCCACGTCCTCCATCTGCTTGTAGCTCTGGATGTGGCTTTCGGCGATCCAGCCGGTGCCGATGATGCCGATCTTCAGCTTCTTGCCGGCTTCCTTCTTTTCTTCGACGACTTCCTGCTTGAACTGGCTCAGTACTTTGTCAGACATGTGTTTTTGTCCGCCTTTCTGTGAGTTTCTTGTTTGAACTGCCCGGCGGGGCAGAGATGGATGGGATCATTCGTCACGGTGCGCGCCGAATTTCGGATCCATGATCCGATAGACGATCACGAAAATGAATAAGAGACTTCCGGCGGCACCGGCGATCCGGCTTCCCGCGTACCATTGAAGGAGCGCGGCGAAGATGGAAAACTGAAAGAGTACGATGACGGAGAGAAGATACAGAACGAGTTTCTGGAACGGGGTCAGATCCTTCCCGAATTACCACCCCTGAGAGGCGAGGTATTCGCGGCTGGCTTTGATGGAATCCATGCGGGAGAGGCCCATCGAAGGCTCGTCCTGTTCGACGACCACCCACGAGGCTCCGGCGTCGGTGCAGGCCTCGAGGATCTCGGGCATCTTCTGCATACCGTGGCCCACGGGACGGAATTCGAAGGTGGAGGGCTCGTCTTCCTTCTCTTCCTCTTCGATGCCGATGAGGGCGTAGAGGTGCTTCGGGAGCTTGCCGCTCATGTAGAAGTCCTTGAGATGGACGACGGGAGCGCGGCCCGTGTACTTGCGCAGGAACGCGGCGGGCTCTTCGCCTCCCACGTTGACCCAGCAGAGGTCCAGCTCGGTCTGGAGATAATCCGGGGAGACTTCCTTATAAAGAATGTCGAGCCCGTATTCGCCGCCGACCTTCGTGAATTCGAAATCGTGGTTGTGGTAGAGCAGGGTGAGACCGTATTTCTTCGCGGTCTTGCCGAGCTCGCCGATGGTTTTGATGGTTTCCTCGAACTTTTCCGCTCCCGGTCTGCGTTCGGGCGTCACGTAGGGCACCGCCGCGAAACTGCATCCGATCTTTGCGTAGGCCGCGAAGGTCCCCTCGGGATCCGCGATCATTTCGTCGAGCGGGATGTGGGCGGACACGGGGACCAGACCGATCCCGTCGCAGAGCCCCTTGACGTAGTCCGGGGAGAGGCCGTACAGCCCCGCGAACTCCACGCCGTCGTAGCCCATTTCCTTGATCTGTTTCAGGGTGGACGCCAGGTCCCGCTCCGCGCTGTCACGGACGGAGTAGACCTGAACCGCTACAGGTAATGCCATAGAGCAAATCCTCCTTGTGAAAACCCATGTTTCCTCATTCATAATAACATAAACCCGCCCTGAAATCAAGTGTTTTTTGTCATTTTGCTCAAATTTTATGGGGGGCCCGAATCCGGTAGATCGCCAGGGACTTCAAAAACTCCCCATTCCGCGCAGGGAAACTTTGTGCTCTTTCCCCATTGACACGGGAGCTCGCGGCGGGTATAATATTCAAAATATCCAGAGCCGCCGCGCGCGGTTCCGACCTCATCCGACTCATTTCAAATTCACTCATGATCAAGAAAGGGATGGTACAAACGATGGCTTACAATGTGATCGCGGAAAAAATCGCCTACGAAGGCCTGACCTTCGACGACGTCCTCCTGATCCCGGCAAAGAGCGAGGTCCTTCCGAGCACGGTATCCCTGAAAACGAGACTGACGAACAAGATCACCCTGAACATCCCCCTCATGAGCGCGGCGATGGACACGGTGACGGAATGCGACATGGCGATCGCGATGGCGCGCGAGGGCGGGATCGGCATCATACACAAGAACATGCCCATCGAGGCCCAGTGCGACCAGGTGGTCCGCGTGAAACGCAGCGAGAACGGCGTCATCACCAACCCCTTCTATCTTTATCCCGAGAACTACGTCTACGAAGCCGACCAGCTCATGGGCAAGTACAAGATCTCGGGCGTGCCGATCTGCGACCACGACGGAAAGCTCGTCGGCATCATCACCAACCGGGACCTCCGGTTCATGACCGACTTCAACGTCCAGATCGACGGCGTCATGACGAAGGAGAACCTCATCACCGTTCCGGTGGGCACCACCCTCGAACAGGCCCGGGATATCCTGCGGCACCACAAGATCGAAAAACTGCCCATCGTCGACGACAATTTCCACCTCCGCGGGCTCATCACCATCAAGGACATCGAGAAGGCGGACCGCTATCCGAACTCCGCGAAGGACGGGCAGGGAAGACTGCTCTGCGGCGCGGCCATCGGCGTCACCAAGGACGTCACCGACCGGGCGGGAGCCCTGATCGAAGCGGGAGCCGACGTTCTCGTCCTCGACTCCGCCCACGGGCATTCCCAGAATATCCTGAACTGCATCGACAAAGTCAAATCCGCCTATCCCGACTGTCAGCTGATCGCCGGGAACATCGCCACCCCCGAAGCCGCAAGGGATCTGATCGCAGCGGGCGCGGACGCCATCAAGGTCGGCATCGGCCCGGGCTCCATCTGCACCACCCGCGTCGTGGCCGGCATCGGCGTCCCGCAGATCACCGCCGTCATGAACGCCTACTCCGAAGCGGCGGAAAAGGATATCCCCGTGATCGCGGACGGCGGCATCAAGTACTCCGGCGACATTCCGAAGGCCATCGCGGCCGGCGCGAACGTCATCATGGTGGGCTCCCTCCTGGCCGGATGCGAAGAGGCTCCCGGCGAGAGCGAGATCTATCAGGGCCGTAAATTCAAGGTCTACCGCGGCATGGGCTCCCTCGCGGCCATGGAAAAGGGATCGAAGGACCGCTATTTCCAGGAAGGCGCCCGCAAGCTCGTCCCCGAAGGCGTCGAAGGCCGGGTCCCCTTCAAAGGCGCGCTCGCCGACACCGTATTCCAGCTCATGGGCGGTCTCCGCTCCGGCATGGGCTACTGCGGCACCGCCACCATCGAAGAGCTGAAACAGAACGGACGCTTCGTCAAGATGTCCGGCAACGGGCTCCGCGAATCCCATCCCCACGACATTTCGATCACCAAGGAAGCTCCGAACTATTCGGTGCAGATCCAGTAAATCTCCGGAAACAGATATCGGAAGAAGCCGCCGCGCGCGGTTTTTTCCTTTTCTCTTGTTCGTTTTCCATGAGGCGGAGGGCGAACTTCCGCCGTTTTTTGGTTCATCTTCCCTTGACAGCGGAAGGGGAATATGGTATAATATCACTTTGAACGGGATTTTTCTTGTCCCGTCTCTCTGCCGCCGAAAATCTGACGTCGGCGGTCTGAAGTCCATAGGGAGGTTTACCAAATGGAAGCAACCAAGAATTCTTACGAGACCCTCTTCGTCATCGATCCCGATCTGACCGAAGAAGCCACGAAGGCGATGATCGAAAAGTTCACCAAGCTCATCGCCGACAACGGCGAGGTTGAGTCCGTGGACGAGTGGGGCAAGCGCAGACTGGCGTACCCCATCAACGACAAGCCGGAAGGCTATTACGTCCTCGTCAACTTCAAGGCCGATCCCTCTCTCCCCAGCGAGCTTGAGAGAATCTTCGGCATCACCGAAGGCATCATGCGCTCTCTCGTCGTCCGTCACGAGGACAAGAAGCCGAGAGCGAAGAAGCAGCCCGTGAAGGCGGCTCCCGAGGCCTGAGACAGGAGAACAGGGATTCGATCATGGCAAATTTCAACTTCAACAAAGTAATCCTCGGCGGCAGACTGACCGCGGACCCGGAACTGAAAACCACTCCTTCCGGTATTTCCGTGACGTCCTTCACCGTTGCCGTCAACCGCAATTTCCGCAGCAAATCGGGCGAGGAACCCCAGGCGGATTTCCTCAACGTGACCGCGTGGAGACAGACGGCTGAGTTCATCACCCGCTACTTCCGCAAGGCCAGCTCGATCTGCGTGGTGGGCTCCATCCAGACCAGATCCTGGACGGACCAGAACGGGCAGAAGCGTTTCGCTACGGAAATCGTGGCGGACGAGGCGTTCTTCGTCGACGCGAAGAGCGAAAGCCCTCTTGCGGTCCAGCAGGCTGCCGCAGGATACCAGGCCGCGGCTCAGGCCCCCTCCTACGTCCCGGACAACTACTCCGCGGCGGGCGCAGGGAACGCTGCCAATGCGAACACCGGCGCGTCTTTCCAGAATCAGTCCGCGCCGAAATTTGAAGATCTGTCCGACGACGAAGAACTGCCGTTCTGACAGAGCACATTGAAATAAACGAAAACAGGAGGCTTCTTGTAAGATGGATACCGAAAAGACCGAAGTGGTCGTCGAAGAGACCGCTGCCCCCGCGACGGCTGCCCCCGCCGCTCCCGCCGCCAATACCGAAAGAACCGAAAACGCTCCCCGCGAGAGAATGGCTCAGAGACCCAACCGCACCAGACGGAAGAAGGTCTGCGCGTTCTGTGCCGACGGCATCGACGAGATCGACTACAAGGACACGAAGAAACTGCTGCACTACACCTCTGAGAGAGCGAAGATCGTTCCCAGAAGAATTTCCGGCACCTGCGCCAGACACCAGAGACAGCTGACCACCGCCATCAAGCGGGCCCGCCACGTGGCGCTTCTGCCCTATATCTCCGACTGATATACGGAACCGAATCCCGGACCTCGCATCCGGGATTTTTTCATGAGAGGAGAAACCGGTGAATCCCATGGAACCTGAAATCGTCTTCCTCCCGCCGGAGAAGTGGAAGGGGCAGATCGTCCCCATCCGCTATACCGCCGAAACCTATTTCGACCTCGTCACGGAGCGTACCCCCGGCGGATGGGAAGTCCGGCTCAAAAAGAAGAGATTCGAGGAGCCCGTGACCCACACCCCCGAGGAATACGACTTCCCGGACAAACTCTACGAGGACTACCGCCCCGGCGCGAAGGCATGGGGGATCGTGTCGGAGTCCGGCGAACTGCTTGCCTGCATCGAGACCGCCCCCGAGGAGTGGAGCAACCGCCTCGCCGTGTCGGAGATGTGGGTGTCGGAACCCCTCAGACGCCGGGGGATCGGCCGCCGTCTCATGGCTGCGGCGAAGAAGCAGGCGAGGGACGAGAACCGCCGCGCCTTGATCCTCGAGACCCAGTCCTGCAACACCGCCGCCATCGCCTTTTACGAGAGCGAGGGCTTCCGCCTGATCGGGTACGACCTCTGCTGCTACTCCAACCGGGATCCCGAGCGGCGGGAGGTGCGCCTCGATTTCGGATTCTTCCCGAAGGAGGAAACCTGATCCGTTTTCCCTCCGTCCGGGCATAACTGCACGGGAACGGACGCCGGGAAACGCCCGTTTTTGGAAGAAGTGTAAAATCGTGAGAAAATTCCGAAAAAGCCTTGTATATTCCCGGAAAATGCGGTAAAATACATCTCTGGAGGGGCACGGCCTCTCAGAAACAGTTCCCAAAAATATATTATTATAAAGCGGAGGAAATCACCAATGTCCGTAAGAGTTGCCATTAACGGTTTCGGTCGCATCGGCCGCCTCGCGTTCCGTCAGATGTTCGGCGCGGAAGGCTACGAAGTCGTCGCCATCAACGACCTCACCAGCCCCGACATGCTCGCCCATCTTCTGAAGTATGACACCGCCCAGAAGGGTTACTGCGGCGTGATCGGCGAAAACAAGCACACCGTCACCGCCACCGAGAACTCCATCATCGTCGACGGCACCGAGATCCGCATCTACGCCGAAAAGGACGCCAACAACTGCCCCTGGAAGGAACTGAACGTGGACGTCGTCCTCGAGTGCACCGGTTTCTACACCTCCAAGGAAAAGAGCCAGGCTCACATCAATGCCGGCGCGAAGAAGGTCGTCATCTCCGCTCCCGCGGGCAATGATCTTCCCACCATCGTCTACAACGTCAACCACGAGACCCTGAAGCCGGAAGACACCATCATTTCCGCCGCTTCCTGCACCACCAACTGCCTCGCTCCCATGACCAAGGCTCTGAACGACGCGTATCCGATCGTTTCCGGCATCATGACCACCGTTCATGCCTACACCGGCGACCAGATGATCCTCGACGGTCCTCACAGAAAGGGTGACCTCCAGAGAGCCCGCGCCGGCGCCGCCAACATCGTCCCGAACTCCACCGGTGCCGCGAAAGCCATCGGCCTCGTCATTCCCGAACTGAACGGCAAGCTCATCGGCTCCGCCCAGAGAGTTCCCGTGTTCACCGGTTCCACCACCATCCTCGTCGCCATCGTCAAGGGCGCGGACATCACCAAGGATTCCGTCAACGCCGCGATGAAGGCCCAGTCCTCCGAGTCCTTCGGCTACACCACCGAGAAGCTCGTCTCCTCCGACGTCATCGGCATGACCTACGGCTCCCTGTTCGACGCCAACCAGACCATGGTCCAGAAGATCGACGACGACACCTACCAGGTTCAGGTCGTGGCATGGTACGACAACGAGAACTCCTACACCAGCCAGATGGTCCGCACCATCAAGTACTTCGCCGAGCTGAAATAATCGCTCTCCGCACGGCCGGGGCCCATACCGGGGCTCCGGCTTTTTTCAGATTTTTTGTAAGAAAACCACAAACCCACCTTGACACCCCCGCCTTTTTATGGTATGATTAGGGTATTGATAATGGGTTCAGTCGTTATCATCAAAATCTCAGAAAATGGAGACTTGTTATGGAAACAAAACGGAATCTCAAGTACTTCACCGCCCCGCCGATCTCCATCCTCAGCCTTGTCGGCTACGGCATCATGGCCGTCGGCATCATCTTCGCTCTGCTGAGAGGCTTCGGCCAGGGCTTCCGCATGATCGGCATTCTCATCGCCATCGTCGGCTTTGCCGTCGCGATTTTCTCCTCCGGCGGTAAGTCCACCGACTCCGATATCGACTATCAGATCGCCGAGCGGGTCAAGAATCTTCAGGAATTGAACGAAAAGAAGCACGAAGTGTACGAGAAGTCCTTCCTGAAGCAGCGCAAGCCCATCGATCTGAAGGGCTACGACTTCGAACCCAAAGAGTCCGAATTCTACTACAAAAAAGGCGCGGACGGCATCGGCCGGACGAACTACTACATGGCCTGCAACATCATTTTCACGAGTGAAAAAGTGTACCTGCTCGGCAGACGGTTCTCCATCCTGGACGAGACCGTCGACGAGGAGATCGAAGGCCAGTACTTCTACACCGAGCTCGACAAGGCCACCGTCGAAGAGAAGGAATACACCTTCAAGAAGGGCGACCGCACCATGAGAGCGAAGTACTCCCTCTTCCAGATCCTGAAGGAAGACGGCGAGCCCATCCTCAAAATGTGCGTGGACACCGGCGCGGATATTGATACATACACCGATCAGGTCACCCGCGTGATCGCGACCCGCAAGAAGGAACTGGCGAAGAGAGCCGAAGAGACCGCCCAGAGACGCGCCGAGTTCCGTGCGAGAGTCGCCGCCGAAAAGGAAGCCGAAGAAGCGGCAAAGGCAGCCGGCAAGTCCGTCGAGGAGATCGAGGAAGCCATCAAGGCCGCCGGGCGCGCCATCGACGAAGAAAAGGCGAAGGCCGCGCGCGAAGCCATCGAAGCCGAAAGAGACACCAGAAGAAAGCAGCACTGAACGAAACGGTTCGGTCACAGGGGAGGGTCCGTTTACCCGCGGATCCTCCGTTTTCGTTTCCCGCAGACAGGCACTTTGAACCGGCGGGAGAAGGGAAGGTAAACTATGAATTTCGCATATCAGAACGGGGAGGTCCGCATCCTTTGTCCCGTGCCCGGCGGAGAACCGGAGGAGGACATGGTCGAATACATCACCTTCGGCGAGGGAGAGGCTCCCCTTGTGATGATCCCCGGCATCAGCGACGGGCTCAGGACTGTCGAAGGCCTCGCGCTTCCGTTTTCCCTCGCCTACCGCCGTTACGCGAAGGATTTCCGGGTGTTCGCAGTCAGCCGCCGGAGGAACATCCCCGAGGGATATACCATCCGGGACATGGCCCGTGACGTCGCCGCCGTTCTCGACGGGCTCGGGATCGGAAAAGCCTGCGTCCTCGGGGTCTCGCAGGGGGGCATGATCGCCCAGGAATTCGCCCTCGCGTTCCCGGAGCGGATCCGCCGCCTCGTCCTCGCCGTCACCATGCCCCGCCCGAATCCCACCGTCCGGGAAGTCCTCTCCCTCTGGATCGGCATGGCGGAGAAGGGGGATTTCACCGGCCTGATGGAGGACACCGCGGACCGGACCTTCATCGGTAACCAGACCGCGATCTTCAAGGCCGCGTACAGCCTCTACGGACGCTTCAACGACAGGATCCCCGGCGGCGTAAAGGGATCGGAGCGCTTTATCCGCGAAGCGAAGGCCTGCCTCGCCCACGACGCCTGGGACCGCCTGCCCTCAATCCGTGTCCCCACCCTCGTCCTCGGCGGTACGGAGGACGGGATCGTCACGGGGGAGGCATCCCGCGAACTGGCGTCCCGCATCCCCGGCTCCCTGCTCCACATGTTCGAGGGGTACAGCCACGGCGCGTTCGAACAGGCCCCGGATTTTCACGAATGGATCCTCGACTTCTTCACCGCCCCCGACGAAAGCGTGAAAAGAAGGATCTGATACTCTATTCCTTCTAAGGAGTTACGCGGCTTCTTTGAAAAGAAGCCTGGCAAGAAACTTCAATCGGGGTGGGACAAGGCTGCCTCCGTTTCGTTTAGTCTGTGTCCACACATCCATATAGTCATCCAACCTTATCAGAGTTATCGTTCGTGAGCTCAATGTTACGGCTGACATAAGCGAGAATTCCCAAAGGGGATTCTCGGGGGTGGGATGGCCCGTGTCATGTTTGGATATATGACATTCCCACCCCGTCGTTCGCACTCTACGGAGAGCGATCAAAACCCATGAAGACAGCTTCATAGAAGGAAAATAGTATGACAAAGAAAACGGAGGGCACCGATGAACAGACGGATCTTCCGGACGCTCATTGCCCTGTTTCTCGCCGCGTGTCTGCTTGCGGGATGCTCGTCCCCGTTCAGGACCGAGATCATCGAGACCCCGAGCGAAACGCAGATCGCCCGGCTCCACGATCTCCTTGCCTCCTACGGGCTTCTGTTCGGGGAAGTGACGGATGTGGAGCGGATCTGCACCTATACGGCGATCCAGACAACGGACTGCGTCGCCGCCTTCGAGACCGGGACCTGCCCGATGGAAAACTGGGACGAAACCGCCGTCTTTTACAGCGAGGAACATACGGTCACGATTGGCGGGGATATCCGGATCCCATACGAAGCAGACTTCCATATACCGCCGTTCACCGTGGTTTATCAGATCCCCGGAAACCGCTTTCTGACGGTGATGGAGCACGTCCCCGGAAACGTGATCCGCGCCGGACTGTCTCAGGCGAGAACAGCAAAAGTAATCTCCCCGGCCGAAATGAGGGTCAGCGCCTCGGGCCGGGGAGTTTTTTACTTTAAGCAGTTTTTATGCGGACAGACGCGGCGGTCAGCCGATCTTCGGAAGAGCGGCGGCGTATCCGGCCAGTTCCTCGTCCGTGGGAATATAGTCGTCCATCTTTCCGTCGTGGTATTTCTCGTAGGCCACCATGTCGAAATAGCCGGTTCCCGTCAGGCCGAAGACTATCGTCTCTTCCTTCCCGGTTTCGCGGCACTTTACGGCCTCGTCGATGGCGGCGCGGATGGCGTGAGAGGATTCCGGCGCGGGCAGGATCCCTTCGCAGCGGGCAAAGTACTCCGCCGCCTCGAAGACCGCCGTCTGCGGAACGGACACAGCTTCCATATACCCGTCGTGATAAAGCTGGGACAAAATGGAGCTCATGCCGTGATAACGCAGGCCGCCGGCGTGATTCGGAGCGGGGATGAAGTTCGAGCCGAGGGTGTACATCTTTGCCAGGGGGCAGACCTTGCCGGTATCGCAGAAGTCATAGGCAAACTGTCCGCGGGTGAGGGAGGGGCAGGACGCGGGTTCGACAGCGACGATGCGGTAATCCCGTTCGCCGCGGAGTTTTTCGCCCATAAAGGGGGAGATCAGGCCGCCGAGGTTGGAGCCGCCGCCCGCGCAGCCGATGATGACGTCCGGCACGATGCCGTATTTGTCCAGCGCGGCTTTGGTTTCCATGCCGATCACGGACTGGTGGAGGAGGACCTGATTCAGAACGGACCCCAGCACATAGCGGTATCCTTCCCGGGTCACGGCCGCTTCCACCGCTTCCGAGATCGCGCAGCCGAGAGAGCCGGTGGTCCCCGGGAACTGTGCGTTGATCGCGCGTCCGACTTCGGTTTCCATGGACGGGGAGGGGGTCACGGACGCGCCGTATGTCCGCATGACCTCGCGGCGGAAGGGCTTCTGCTCATAGGAAACCTTCACCATGTAGACCCTGCAGTCCAGTTCGAAGTATGCGCAGGCCATGGAGAGCGCCGTTCCCCACTGTCCCGCTCCGGTTTCGGTGGTGACGCCCTTCAGACCCTGCTTCTTGGCGTAGTATGCCTGTGCGATCGCGGAATTCAGCTTGTGGGAGCCGGAGGTGTTGTTGCCTTCAAACTTGTAGTAGATTTTCGCCGGTGTGTCCAGCTTCTTTTCGAGGCAGTAGGCGCGGACCAGCGGGGACGGACGGTACATCTTGTAGAAATCGCGGATCTCGTCCGGGATGGGGATGAGGCGCGTATCGTTGTCGAGTTCCTGCGCCACAAGCTCCTCGCAGAAGACGCCGGACAGTTCCTCCGCGGTCATGGGCTGGAGGGTGCCCGGATTGAGCAGGGGAGCGGGTTTGTTCGTCATATCGGCCCGGACGTTATACCACGTCGTCGGCATCTCGTTTTCTTCCAGATAGATCTTGTAGGGGATGTTCTGCTGTGCCATGGCTGTTCTCCTTTCCGTTGTACGGAATGAAAATAAGAATGGTTCCGGGACAGGGAAGAAAAACAAAAATCCCGTCCCAACAACGATAAGCTGGGACAGGATGAAAAACATCATTCCTGCGGTGCCACCCGGCTTGACGCGGAATCCGCGTCCACTCTGCGCGTACCATTATACGCCGGATTTTGTTGACGGAGATCCATCTCCGGCTTCCATACCGGGACCGTCCGCCAAGATGCGGACAGATCCTTTCCGGTCGCCCTCGGAAGTCCATTCAGTTCTGCGATACCTGCCGCGATTCCACCGCCCGCGGCTCTCTGAGAGGCTCGTCCAGTCCCTACTCACTCTTCCTCATCGGTTTGGTGCATTATAGCACGCAGCGAGTCCGTTGTCAAGAGGGTTTCATAAAAAAGTAAAAAAGGAATTTCCTGCATGGAAGCGGCGCCCCGGGTCGGACGCTTTTCCCCCGTCAAGAACCGGAAAGATTCATGCCGGTTGGAAAAAACAACCCGGGGTTTCATGCCGGGACAAAGAAAAGGACCTGCCCTGAGACAGATCCTTTTTACTGTGCGCAGTTTATTCCACGGGATAGGCATATCCCAGTTCCAGCGCGGCTTTGTTCTTCTCGATCAGAGCCGTCTTCGAGGCGGGGATGTTCGAGAGCAGATAGTCCTCGAAATCCTTGAATTCGAAGATCCCCGTGACTTTCAAAATCACGCCCAGCAGAATGACGTTGGCAAATCCCGTCAGGCCGTTGTCGCTCGCGAGACCCGTCGCGGGGACGTAGACCGCCCGGATGTCGTCCCGTTCGCTCTTCTTGTTCACAAGCGTGGAGTCGCAGAAGAGGATCCCGCCCGGGGCAACCTTCGGCTCAAACTTGTCGAAAGAGGGCAGGTTCATCGCCACCAGAATGTCCGGGGAGGACACCGAGGGGGAGCCGATCTCGCCGTCGGAAATCACCACCGTGCAGTTGGAGGTGCCGCCGCGCATTTCGGGGCCGTAGGAGGGGAGAAAGGTCACGTTCAGGCCGACGTGCATTCCCGTCTTTGCCATCTGCTTGCCGGAGAACTGGATGCCCTGACCGCCGCTGCCTGCGAAAATGAATCGTGTCGTCATGTCGCGTCTCCTTTCTCACTCTTCGTCCCGGATCGCTTCGCCGTCCTTGTAGACGCCGAGGGGATAGTAGGGGATCATGTTGTCGCGGAGCCACTGCAGGGCGTCGAGAGGAGCGAGGCCCCAGTTGGTCGGGCAGGTGGAGAGCACCTCCACGATGGAGAAGCCCTTCTTGTCGATCTGATTCTGGAACGCCTTCTTGATCATCTTCTTCGCCTGCAGGATGTTCTTCGGGCAGTCCACCGTCACGCGGGCCGCGAGCGCGACGCCGTCGAGGGTGGAGAGCATTTCGCAGACGCGGATCGGGCTGCCCTGCACGTTGCGCTTCCGCCCGTAGGGGGAGGTCGTCGTGACCTGTCCGGGGATCGTCGTCGGGGCCATCTGGCCGCCCGTCATGCCGTAGATGCAGTTGTTGATGAAAATGACCGTGATGTTTTCGCCGCGGGTCGCCGCGTGGACGGTTTCCGCCGTGCCGATGGCAGCCAGGTCGCCGTCGCCCTGATAAGTGAAGACAACGGCGTCGGGATGGGTCCGCTTGACGCCGGTCGCCACAGCCGGAGCGCGTCCGTGAGCGGCTTCGATCATGTCGCATTCGAAGTAATTGTAGGCGAATACCGAGCATCCGACGGGAGCGATGCCCACCGCGGACCCGAGGATCCCGAGCTCGTCGATGGTCTCCGCCACCAGACGGTGCACGATCCCGTGGGTGCATCCGGGGCAGTAGTGCAGCGGCACGTCCGTGAGCGCCGCGGGTCTGTCAAATACAGTTTTCATTTATCGTACCTCTTCCAAGTCCGTATTCAGATTGCCGCGCCCTCAGAGCGACGCCGAAACGTTCAAAATCTCCGCCGTGACCTCTTCCACGGAGGGGATCATGCCGCCGGTCCGCCCGAAGAAGGAGACGGGACGCTTGCCGTTCACCGCCAGACGGACGTCGTCGACCATCTGACCCATCGACATTTCGACGGAGACGAAGGCCTTCGCCGTGTCCGCCAGTTCGCAGAGCCGCTTTTTCGGGAAGGGCCAGAGGGTGATGGGACGGAGAAGACCCGCCTTCACTCCCGCCTTCCGGGCTTCAGCGATCGCGCTCTTCGCGATGCGGGCCGTGATGCCGAACGCCACGAGAACAATGTCCGCGTCTTCGGTCATGACTTCCTCGTACCGTACTTCCTCCGCCTCGACCTTCTTATACCGCTCGTAGCGGGTGAGGATCGACTGCTCCAGCTTGTCCGGCTCGATGAAGAGGGAGTTGACGATGTTCTTCTTGCGCGCGCCCTTCGTGCCGTTCGTCGCCCAGTCCTTCGGGGGCAGATCGCGCTTCGGGAACGCCGAGAAGTCGACGGGCTCCATCATCTGGCCGAGAGCCCCGTCCGCGAGCAGCATCGCAGGCATCCGGTAGGTGTCCGCGAGATCGAAAGCCTCCGCCGTCAGGGAAGCCATTTCCTGCACGGAAGAGGGGGCGAGGACGATCAGACGCAGATCTCCGTGACCGACGCCGCGGGTCGCCTGATAGTAGTCCTGCTGGGAGGGCTGGATGCCGCCGAGACCCGGGCCGCCGCGCTGCACGTTCACGATCAGGCAGGGCAGGTCGCATCCGGCGATGTAGGAAATCCCCTCGGATTTCAGCGAGATCCCCGGGGAGGAGGAGGAGGTCATGGCCCGGGTGCCTGCGGCGGACGCGCCCATCAGCATGTTGATCGCAGCGACTTCGCTCTCCGCCTGGAGACAGAGGCCGCCCACCTTCGGGAGCCTGCGCGCCATGTATTCCGCGACCTCGGTCTGGGGGGTGATCGGATACCCGAAGAAATAGACGCAGCCCGCCGCGATGGCCGCTTCCGCGATGGCTTCGTTGCCCTTCATCAATACTTTGTCAGACATATAAACCTCCCTCAGACGTCTTTCTCGACCTTGATGACGCAGTCCGGGCACATGGTGGCGCACATGGCGCACGCGATGCACTTTTCCTGATCCGTGATCCGGGCGGGATGATAGCCCTTCTCGTTCAGAGCGGAGGCGTCCAGTTCGATGATCTTTTTCGGACATACCGCGACGCAGAGGCCGCAGCCCTTGCACCGTTCGGTTCTGAATGAAACTTTATTCATAAGGTTTCCTCCTTGTGAGCTTTCAGAATAATTGCTTCGTCGCCTGCTCCATCGGGAAGAGCAGGGAGGGATCCCCGCCGGCGGAGGCGAACTTCTCCGGCAGATCCGGGACGAGGGCGGGCATGTAGCAGTGGCAGAGGATGGGGAGGGAACAAAGCTCCGCGCATTCCCGGGCGTATTCCAGGGAGTCGAGCAGGTCCCGCGCCTCCGTTTCCGCCCCGAGGTTGGAGTTGTTGACGAGAGCTGTGCACCGCAGTCCCGAGAGCTCCTCGATCTCCGCCATGCAGTCCCGCGCGCCCTCCGCCGTAGCGATGAGAGGCCGGAACCGATTGACGACGAAGAACACCCCCGCGTCCGCCGCTTTGATATCGGAGCGGAACATCCCGAGGGCCACTGCTCCGTCGTCCCCGCCCACGTCGACCACCGTGAATCCCGCGGGATCGCGCACCGCTGACCGGAGGGCGGAGGGGATCATCGGAATGTCCACGTTGCTCCCGGCGAATTCCGGCAGAAGCGGGATCACGCCGCGGGAGAGGAGCAGTTCCGAAGCGTCCGCCGTCCGGAAATAGGGATTGACCGTGTCGAGATCGGCGATGCGGACCGGGGTCTGTGGCTTTTCCGCCTTCAGCGCGAGCGCGAGATTGACGGCGAAATTGGTCTTGCCGCCGCCGTAGTGTCCCACGACGACCGAACAGCTTTTAACGAGCCTTTTGTCCATGACTCCTCCCATCCGATGATTTCAGATATTATACCACAAACTTTTTCAAAAAGAAAGGGGGAATTGTGAACAGAGGTGCATAAATATACCGGCAATATGCAAGCCGTCTTTGTGCGAGATTTCGGAGGCGGAAAAACTCTTCCCGAAAAAACGCGATCTTTCGCAGGAAATTCATCAAAAGGGTTTGAAAAACGCGCCGGGGTATGGTATAATACAATAATCGTATCATAGGGGAGGTGTTCTCTTGCGGCTTCTGCTTCTCACGCTGCCGCCGCGTCTTGCGGATCTCTGGTCCATCGTGAAGGGGATCTCATTCCCCGACGTGATCGACATTCTCTGCGTCAGCGTGCTTCTGTACTTTCTCTATCGGTTCATCCGGGAGCGGAGAGCCGGCAAGCTCGCGCTGGGGGTTCTCTTCCTGCTGGCCGTCCAGATCGTTTCGTCGGTCCTCGACATGTACCTCCTCCAGTATATCCTCAAGAACGTCTTCCAGATCGGCTTCATCACCCTCGTGATCCTGTTCCAGCCGGAGATCCGCTCCGTGCTCGAGAAGGTCGGCGCGACCCCGATCAAGGGATTCAAATCCCTCGGGGAGCCCCGGGACGCCGCCACGGTCCAGCACATGATCGAGGAGGTCACCGAAGCCGTGGGGGATCTCGCGGAATCGAAGACCGGAGCCCTGATCGTCTTCGAGCGCACCACCAAGCTCGGGGACATGATCCTGACGGGGACCGTGATCGACGCCTATCCCGCCTCCTTCCTCATCAAGAACATCTTTTTCAACAAAGCCCCGATGCACGACGGCGCGATGATTATCCGGGACGGACGCATCAACGCCGCGGGCTGCCTGCTTCCCCTGTCCTCGAATCCCGATATCATCAAGGATCTCGGTACGCGGCACCGGGCGGGCATCGGCATGAGCGAAAACAGCGACGCCGTGGTCGTGATCGTGTCCGAGGAGACCGGCATCATTTCCACGGCTGTGGAGGGCAATCTCGTCCGGGGCTACGACCCCGATTCGCTCCGTGCGTTCCTCACCGAACAACTCGCCACGGAGCCTGCCCGGAATCCCTTCGATCTAATCCACCGGATGCGGGAAAAAGTCCCCGCCCGGGAGGAGAAGAACGAGGAGCGGGGCGGAGAACAGAAGTGAGAAAGGAGGTCCCATGAGCGTGAAACAAAACGACCCGGCAAAGCCGACGCAGCACCGGTCCCACGGCTCGGATCTTGCGGCAAAGATCCTCTGCACGCTGGCGGCCTTCTTCCTCTGGATCTACGTCATGTCCGTGGAATCCCCCGAATACGAGCAGATCTTCTCCCATCTGACGGTCGAGCTCGCCGGGACGGACGCCCTCGCCGACAAGAACCTCGCGGTTTACAGCGGGTACGGCACCATGATCGACGTCACCCTGTCCGGCAAGAAGAGCACGCTCTCGAAGTACTCGGAGAAGGATATCCCCGTGACGGCGGACCTCTCCTCCCTGTTTTCGGACTCCTCGTCCGTGACGGCGGGAGGGCGGTACAGCGTCAAGGTCAAAGTTGACGTGCCCTCGGGATGCAAGCTCGCCGGCACATCGCAGGACACCATTTCCGTCTTCATCGACACCGCCATGACGATCTCGGTGGATCTCACGGAACAGCGCGAAAACACCTCCCTGCCCGAGGGATGCTTTACCGGCACCGTCGATTTCCCCGTGGACAAAATCACCGTCACCGGTCCGAAAACGGTCCTCAACAGCATCAAAGCCGCCCAGGTGAAACTCGATCTGACCGACGTGACCCGCACCGCCGTTCTGACCGAGGACGTCGTTCTGCTCAATTCCCGGGGAGAAGCGGTCACCTCTCCCTATATCGACTACTCCCCGCGGCAGGTCACCGTGACCGTGCCGGTGTATAAATCCGCGGTCCAGCCCGTGAAGGTGCGGTTCCGCTGGGGATTCCTGAACGAAGACAACACCGCCGTCGCGCTGAGTCCCGATTCGGTCACGGTCACGGGCGCCCCCGAGGTGATCGACCGGGGGAATCTGATCGAGCCGATCCTGATCGACGAAAAGATCGAATTCGACGCCGGACGGCTGAGAAAGACCGCCATTCTGATCCCGACGGAGGACGTGACGCTTTCCTCCACCCAGATCGAAGTCTCGGCGGTGATCGACCCCTCCCTCAAGACCCGGGAGATCCTGATCCCGGGAACGAATATCGAGGACACCGGCGCGAAGGAGGGCGTACACTATACCTGGGAGCGCGAACCCATGATCGTCACCCTGCTCGGTCCCGTGGAAGCGCTTTCCCGGATCGAAGCGGACGACATCACGCTTGTGTTCGACATGAGCCCGTACAGCAGCACCAACACCGGCTCCATCCGGGTCCGCGCCGACGTGAACGTGGATTCTCTCTGGCGCAGCGAGGTGCTCGCCCTCGGCTCCTACGAGATCGCCGTCACCTTTACGGAAGAATGACGGAGGACCGGATGGACCGCATCAGACTGGAAGTCCCGGGCGTCCGCGTCCCCTATCTCTCCGGCATGAACGGGGAGGAAACGGACCGGGAAGCCGTGAAACGCGCCGCCTCCCTCATCCGGCACGAGACCGGAGCCGCGGCGGAAAACCTCAAAATCGCAAGAAAAGCCATCGACGCGCGCCGGGGCGGGATCGTTTTCGTCTATACCGTGTACGGGGAGACGGAAGCCGGGCCGAAACTGACCTCGAAGCTCAAAAAGAGCGGAGAAGAGGGGAAGATCCGCCTCCACTCCGAACCGGTCCTCGAACGGCCGCGGGGGGGCGCTCCCCTGAACCACCGCCCGGTGATCGCCGGATTCGGGCCTGCCGGGATGTTCGCCGGACTGCTGCTGGCCGAGGAGGGGTATTCCCCCCTGATCCTCGAGCGCGGCGGACCGGTGGAGGAGCGGACGGCGGCGGTGGAACGCTTCGTGAAGGACGGGATCCTCGACCCCGACTGCAATATCCAGTTCGGCGCGGGGGGAGCGGGGACCTTCTCCGACGGCAAGCTCACCACCCGCATCGGCGACCCCCTGACCGCGTGGGTCCTCAAAACCCTCTGCGATCTCGGCGCGCCGGAGGACATCTTATATAAATCAAAACCCCACGTCGGCACGGATATCCTGCGGGACGTGGTGAAGAGGGCGGACGAAAAGATCCGTTCCCTCGGCGGAGAGATCCGCTATCACGCCCCGGTCCGGGATCTTCGCGGCGGCAGACTGACGGCGGCAGGGGAGGAGATCCCCTTCGACGCCCTGATCCTTGCCACCGGACACAGCGCCCGGGACACCGTCGGCGAGCTCATTTCCGCGGGATTCGCCGTCGAAGCCAAGCCCTTTTCCGTGGGCGTCCGGGCGGAGCATCTGCAGAAGGATATCGACGAGGCCCTCTTCCACGAGCACGCGGGCGATCCGCTCCTCGGACGGGGGGAATACCAGCTTTCCCACAGGCGGGACGGACGGGGGTGCTACACCTTCTGCATGTGCCCGGGCGGGGTGGTGGTCCCATCCGCCAGCGAGGAGGGCGGCGTCGTCACGAACGGAATGAGCTGCCGGGCAAGGGACGGGGTCAACGCCAACGCCGCGGTCTGCGTGTCCGTTCACCCGGAGGACTTCGGATCCGATCCGCGCTCCGCCATCGCGTTCCAGAGAGAACTGGAGCGGGCGGCCTTCGCGGCGGGAGGGAAGAACTACGACGCGCCCTGCCAGACCGTCGGGGATCTGATGAGCGGACGGCACGGGACGGAATACTCCCGCATTGTGCCCACCTACCGGAACGGACGGGTCGTCCCCGCGGATCTTGGCACCTTGTTCCCGCCCTTCGTCACGGAGATGCTCCGGGAAGGGCTCGCGGAATTCGGAAAGAAGCTCCGGGGCTACGACGATCCCGCGGTCCCGCTGACGGGCGTCGAGACCAGAACCTCCTCCCCCGTGCGGATCCTGCGGGGAGAGGACGGATGCGCCCTCGGACACCCCGGGATCTATCCCTGCGGAGAGGGAGCCGGATATGCGGGAGGCATCGTTTCGGCTGCGGTCGACGGGATCCGCACGGCGCAGAAGCTGATGGCCGCCCGTTCTCCCGCCCGCCGGACCGGAAAATGACGAATCGGAAGGGAAGAACATGAGACAGAGAGCGAAAGTCGTGGAAGTGAACGGATCCGTCGCCGTCGTGGAGGTCATGCGCTCCACCATGTGCGAAGGATGCGAGAACAGCGCGGGATGCGGCGGACACTGCGCCATCACCGGCATCGTCGGGGACAGCCGTCCCATGAAGGCGAAGGCGGACAATGCGGTCGGAGCCCTAACCGGCGAGATCGTCGAAGTGGAGTCCGAAGGCCGCGAGATCCTCGGAGCCGCCGCCCTTGTGTTCCTCGTCCCCCTCCTCGTCTGCGGGCTGTTTTACTTCGCCGGGAGCCGGATCTTCGGCTCTCAGGGCGCGGGAACGGTCTCGGCCGCGGCGGGTTTCGTCCTGTCCTTTGTTTTCATCGGGATCTTCGACCGCAGAATGGCCGCCCGGTCCCCCCGCATCCGCATCGTCGCGCGTCTGAACGGGGATCGGAAGACCGCCCCGGATGAAGCGGAATAATATGGAAATACAAAATTTTTATATAAACCGAAAAGAGCGAATGGAATAATGCAGTACAGAAATCGTTGGAACATCATCACGACCGCCGCCGAGATGGCTGAGGACGGGGAGGCCCTCGCCATCGCAAAAGCCCTTGGGATCCGCCTCCCCACGGCACAGCTGCTCAAAAACCGCGGGTGCCTGACCCCTGAAGCCGCCCGGGCTTTTCTCGGGAAGGAGGAAGAACAGCTCCACGATCCCTTCCTCATGAAGGACATGGACAAAGCCGCGGCCCGGATCCGGGAAGCCGTGGAGAAGGGCGAACGGATCGTCATTTACGGGGACTACGACGTCGACGGGGTCACCTCGGTCACCTCCCTCTACCTCTACCTCGCCTCCCGCGGGGCGGACGTGGGGTATTACATCCCCTCCCGGGCCAGCGAAGGCTACGGCGTATCGGAATCTGCGGTCCGCCGTCTCGCCGAGGAGGGATGCCGCCTGATCGTCACGGTCGACACGGGCGTCACGGCATCCGCGGAAGCGAAGACGGCAAAGGAACTCGGAGTCTCCTTCATCGTCACGGACCACCACGAATGCCACGGGGACCTGCCCGACGCCGAAG
>CACZNC010000042.1:23773-40125 GCA_902782445.1 uncultured Ruminococcus sp. | reverse complement strand
TGCGGACGTCGGCAAGGGCTCTGCCCCTTGACCCCGCAACCTTTTTGAAAAAAGGTTGATCAAAAACTTTTGACATGGTTTAGAGTGAAATCAGTATCAACAAACGGAAAACCGGCTGGTCCCGATCTCCCCCGGGGATTTCGGTCAGCCGGTCTTTTTTTCATTCCGCCGCGTTTCTTCTGTCCTGAAGTTCCCGCCAGGCGGAAACCTTCGGGCAGACTTCGGGATGGCACTTGAAATCACGGATCTTTCGAATATAGGCGAAAGTCTTCTCTTCCCCCTCCTCCGCAAGCATACGGAGCCATTTTTCGAGGATGCAGGCGGTGCAGGGGTGCATCCTCGATTCCATTTTCCGCTTGCTTTCGAAGTAGGCGAGGGCGTCCCCGTCCTTATAATCCTTCCCCCGGTAGATCTTCGAGGCCGCCACCCGGTCGCAGAAGGATTCCTTCAAAGCGTCGGCGGGCATGGGGACGGGCTCGTAGCGGTGGGTCACGGGGTTGACGTCGTACCAGTATTCCCAGTGGTGGGGATTGCGGCCCTTATGGTGGACCCAGGCGTCGGAATACCCCTTGATCTCCCGCTCGTGTTCGTTCGGGGACCGCTTGCCCTGTTCGTAGTAGAGCGCGCCGGGGATAAATTCCGTCGGGCTGAACTTCGAAAGATCGTGGACCAGTCCGCGGAAGGGGATCCCCGCCCGGAAACAGTGGAGCATGACAGCGGTACGGTGCCGGGTCACGGTTTTGAAATGTCCGAGAAGATCCATCGCTTACGGCATATACGGCGTGCCGTTGTAGGTGTAGTTCTCCGGCATGATGAAGGGACGGATGAAGCGGATCGTGAATTCGACGCCCCACTGTCCGCGCACGCCCATCCAGCGGCCCGAATGCGGCTCGATGGACAGCATCCCGTTGTAGCCCTTCGTGTAGAGCATATTGAACACCGCGCCCCAGTTGACCTGATCCAGACCGGCCGGCGGATCGTCGTAATGCTCGCCGTCGATGTAGAGGGAACCCTTGATGTGGAAGTGGTAGATCCGCTCGCCCCATTTCTTCATTTCGGAGAGATAGTCCCCGCGGCGGCCGAGGCAGTGGGAGGTGTCGTACTTGATCCCGAGTTCGGGGAGCGCGCCGAGAACGGCAGTCCACGCGGCGTCGTTCACAACGAAGTTGCCCCAGTCGCAGTTGTAGGCCGCGATCTTGACATTCTTGCCCTTCGCGTAGTCGATGAGCGTGCCGAAATAGTCGACGGCGATCTTGCAGTTCTCCTCGAAGCTCTTCCCCGCCGTGGGGTTGACGCCCGCGTTGAAGACGGGACAGCCGAGGGCGGACGCCGCGTCGATGAGATTCTTGTCGTGCTGGAGCGCGAAGGGGATGACCTTTCCGTCTTCGTCGATCCTCGTCTGACCCCACCGTCCGATAGAGCCGACTTTGACGCCGTATTTTTCGGAGTATCCGAGGATCTCGTCCGTATGTCCGGCGACTTCCATGCTGTCGTAATTGTGGTTGCAGCAGAATTCCACCGCTTCGAGCCCCAGGTCGGAGACGTATCGGAACGCCGCCTCGTCCCAGCCGTTGATGATGCCGAGTTTCATGTTCGCTCCTCTCTTTCTTTTCCGGTTTGCCGGTTTCGGATCACGGGAGATATACGCCCACGGCCGCCATATACCGTTTGGACCATGCGTAGGTGTTGGCCGCCTGGATGTTGTTGACGAACACGATGTCCGTCAGGCCGTAGTCTTTGAGCTGTTCGTAGACGTTCATGCTCGTATGCCGCGTGTCGACTACGATGATATTGCCGTAGTGCTCGCAGAGGAAGGGCACGAACGCGTTGCCGAAGGAGTCCTTCATCACGAGGATGTTGCGGTCCTGGGGGTTGTCGGGCACGTTGATGACGGTGTAGGGATTGTCCCCGGCGATGAAGGTCACATAGGTCTTGTTGACCTTGACGATGGAGGAATCGTAGACATTGGTCCCTCCGTTTTTCAGGGTCACGGTCATGGTGTGTTTCTTCGTCGGATAGAAGGCTTCGATCTGGTCGCTGAATTCCAGTACCCGCGGATTGAGGGTCCAGTCGTACATGCTCCCGGAGTAATTGTCGTTGCGGACTTCGAAGTCGAAGAAGCTCAGGGGAGTCGGCGTGAAGCCCACGGATTCCGCGAAAGCCGCGTAGGCATAGTAGGCGCCGCGCTGGGTCCAGTGGTGATCGGTGCGGAAGAAGAGATATTCGTCCCGGTGCTCGTAGAGCGGGGTGTAGGTGTCGACAAAGTTCACGCTCGGATCGAAGAGAGCCTTCATGTCGGACAGGATCTTTCCCTGATCGGAGATCTTCGACTTCACGTTCGGGTTGTCGATCACCATCGAGGAGACCGGCGCGATGACCACGCTGACCCGGCATCCGAATTTCTGGGCATAGACGGCGGCGGTTTGGGCGAAATACGCGGAATTGGTGGCGTTATATCCCGTCTGCGTATAGACGCCGTCCCCGTAGATGAAGAGACCGTCCGGCAGGAAATCCGCGTTTGCGTTCTCGTCGTCCGTCGGCGGAGTGAAGTCCACCCCCACGGTGAGCTCGGAGACGGTGACGGTGCAGGTCTTCTTGAAATTCTCCAGCGTACAGGTGAGCACCGCCTTTCCGGGTCCCACGGCCTTGACGTCGATGCCTCCCTGGGGATTGATGGAAATGGTGGCGACGGATTTGTCGGAGTTGGTCCAGTGCACCATCGCCCCGGCGGGATCCGTCGTCTCGGCGTAGGCGTAGAGCACGGTGCCGGTCCCGACGGTGAGGTTCAGGGCGTCCTTCGAGAGCGAAAGGCTCTTGGCGTAGTGATCCGGCTCGGGTTCCGGTTCGGGCTCCGGCTCTTCCGGTTCGGGAGCTTCGGTCTCCTCGGTCTCCGTTCCGGCTGGTTCGGGTTCCTCCGTCGTCTTCGGATCGGGAGCATCCGCTTCGGTCTCGCCGGGTTCGGTCACCTCCGGTTCGTCCGGCTTGACGGGCGGTTCGGTTTCCGCGGCCGGGGGCTCTTCTGCGGGTTCGGTCTCGTCCGTCACGGCGGGAGGCGCTTCGGTTTCTGCGGGATCCGGTTCGCCGCCGGCGTTCGGATCGGATTCAGGGGCCGAAGTCTCGGTTGGGACGCCCGTGTTCTCCCCGCCGGTCGGGTTGAGCAGGGCGTCGAAGATCGAACTGATGGCGTCGGCGGTTCCCTGATCCTCGGGTTCGTTGTTCTGTTTCTCCTGGGAGGGATTCAGAAGGACAAAGCTCTCGTCCCCTCCGACGGAGTAGTCGAAACCTCTGAGGGTATCCATCTTTTTCGAGAGGCCGACGAGACGCTCGCGTTCCACGAAGGTGTCGGACACAAAGGCGGAGATCCCGGAGAAATACGAGCCGTCCGCAAGCGAAGTCACCGTAAACCGGGGCATTTCGGCCAGCTTGCGCTTTTCCGACATGGATTCCGTGGGACGGTTCGGCTGGACGGCGTTCCAGAGGGCGAGTCCCCCGAACACCGCGCCTACCGCGCACAGACAGACGATATCCACAATCTTGTTTTTCAAAGCAGTACCTCGCGTCGATCAGAAGCGGAAATAGAGGAAGGGGCTGTAACTGTTGCCGACCAGCCGTACCGTCGCGGCTCCGACGAGCACCACGACGACCGCGGTCTTGAGGATCCTTCCGACGGAATAGGGGATCTTGTTCTCGACGAGGCTCCAGAGCTTCGGCACGACCGGCACGGCGAAGAGCACGGCGGCGGCCAGAAGGAGGACATTGTCGAGCAGGATGGAATTCGTGAAGAGGTCCGTCCCGGAGGCGATCCCGATGCCGAAGAGATAGCCGAGGTTCTTGAAGAGCCCCTTGTCGAAGTAGAAGATGGCGAAACCGAAAACGGTGATGAAGACGGTATAGGCGTGTCCGATCACGGAAGCGAGCAGGGATGGGATCTTTTTGAACCACCCGAGCAGGACCTTCTTCTCGAACATCAGAAGGAAGGCGTAGTAGAGGCCCCACAGGATGAAGTTCCACGCCGCGCCGTGCCAGAGTCCCGTGAGGAACCACACGACGAGGATGTTCCTCTGCTGGTCGTGCCGGTTGCCGCCGAGGGGGATATAGACGTAGTCGCGGAAGAAGGTGCCGAGGGAGATGTGCCACCGCCGCCAGAATTCCGTCGCGTTCTTTGACACCAACGGATAGCTGAAGTTTTCGAGGAAGCGGAAGCCGAACATCCGACCGAGGCCGATCGCCATGTCGGAGTAGCCCGAGAAGTCGAAATAGAGCTGGAGGGTGAAGAATACGGCTCCGGCCCAGCGGGAGAGCAGGGTGACGTCCGTGAGGCCGTAGAGGGCGTTGATGACCGTCGCGCAGGAGTCGGCGATCAGGGCTTTCTTGGCAAGTCCCTGTGCGAAGCGGAAAAGGCCGTCGTTGAACTGGGCAGCAGGAACCGCGCGGGATTCCAGCTGAGCCTCGATGTCCTTGTAGCGCACGATGGGTCCCGCGATCAGCTGGGGGAAGAAGGAGACGTAGAGCAGGAGCCGGAAGAAGGACTTCTGCACGTCGGCGTCCTCCCGGTACACGTCGATCACGTAGGACATGGTCTGGAAGGTGAAAAAGCTGATGCCGATGGGCATGGATACCGAGACGACGGGGATCGTGACGCTGAACACCGCGTTCACCGTCTCCGTCAGAAAGCCGAGGTATTTATAAAATCCCAGCACCCCGAGGTTCGAAACGATGGCGAGGGTCAGCCAGAGCTTCCGCCTCGACTGCACCCGGGTGGAGCCGATCAGCCGTCCGAAAAGGTAGTCCGCCGCCACAAGACCGATCATCAGGAAAACGCACACCGGTTCTCCCCACGCATAGAAAAGAAGAGAAAACGCGACAAGAACGCCGCGGCGGTATGCGTTGTTTTTCAGTATGAAATATGCCAGCATCAAAAGCGGCAGGAACACATAGAGGAAAAAAAGGTTGGAAAATACCATGTCGGATTCGCCTTTCCCGCTCCGGCTTGCTTTCCGTCGACCGGGGCAGTGATATTATACCATTCCGAGGGAGGTTTGTAAACGGTTTTTCGACAGGGAAACGTGGAATTTCAAAAGGATTTACAATTGCTTTCCCGTAAGGAGGGAAAAAAGATCCGCGGGAGTCGGCGCAAAGACCCGGGCCCCTTCCGCCGCGAGCTGTTCCCGGCTCCGGAATCCCCAGAGCACGGACACGACCCTGCATCCCGCCGCTTCCGCCGTTCTGAGATCGACCTCGGAATCCCCGACGTAGACGCAGTCCGAAACGGAAACGCCCATCTGCGAAAGAGCTTCGAAGACCATGTCCGGGGCGGGCTTGCGGAGGATCCCGGCGGCTTCGTTCTCTCCGACGGATATCTTCACAGCAGGAAAGAAACGCTCCGTCAGCTTCTTCGTGGCGGCGTCCGGCTTGTTCGAGACCACGGCGGAGGCGATCCCTTCCCGCTCAAGTGCTTCGAGTAGTTCCGGGATCCCGGGGTAGGGCTTCGTTTCGATCTCGGCGTGGGCGTTGTACCAGATCCGGTAGTCCGCGACTGCCTCGGCGAAATTCGGGTCCCCGGCTCCTCCGGGCAGCGCGAGCTCGAAAAGACGGTTCACCCCGTTCCCCACAAACTGCCGCACCTCGTCCCGCGTATGTTCGGGATAGGCGTACAGGCGCATGGTGCGGTTCACGGCGGACGTCAGATCGTCGAGGGTGTCGAGCAGGGTCCCGTCCATATCGAAGAGAACGGCTTTCGGTTTTGTCATACTGCCTCCGTGGGATTCATTTCCAGTCGTAGATCGAATGATGCCGGTCGTGGAAGAAGAGCAGGTCCATAAGAGCCGGGTGGTAGGGGATGAAGGTCCCCGCCCGGGTCATTTCGGCGATCTCTTCATGGGTCGCAAACCGGGCGGCCTTGACTTCGCTCTCCTGCAAGGTCAGGGACGTGGGATCCCCGTTCCAGTGGCCGATGAAATAATCGTCGAAGCCGTCCCGGAAGTTCACCGTCATGACCGGCCGTCCGTTCAGGATCTCGGGCAGGGCGAGGCCGACCTCCTCCTGCAGCTCGCGGAAGCAGGCGAGGGGGGAATCCTCCCCGGCGACGGCGGATCCGCCCACCGTGATGTCCCAGAGATCCGGGAAGACCTCCTTCCAGGGCTGGCGCCGCTGGATCAGCATGTCTCCCCGGTCGTTGAACACCGCCGCGTGGACGACGACGCGGTATCGTCCTTCGGGAATCGGTCCGCCGCCACTCACGGCAGTCTCGCCGGTGCGGATCCGGTTCTGATCGTATAAGTCCCAGAGTTCCATTTCAATTCCTTCTTTCAGTCTCCGGCGGACTCACGCGGTCTTTAGTTCCGCTTCCCGCTTTTCACGCTTGAGCTTGTTCAGCCGGATCACGTAGAACACCGTATGGGCTCCGGTCGTGACGAGCCACGAGATCGGATAGGAGATATAGAGCATGAACAGGGTGTGGTGCGCGGCAAATACCGTTGCGATCCACACGATGCGCAGAAGGCAGGATCCGATAAGGGCGTTCACCATCGGGATGAGGGAGAGCCCCATGCCGCGCTGACCTCCCACCATGACCTCCATCGTCCCGCAGAGGAAATAGGGCACGGCGAGGAAGAGCAGGCGCGTCTTCCCGAAAGCGATGGCCTCCGGGTCGTTCGGAAGGTAGATGCCGAGCAGAGGTTCGGCAAACGCATAACTGAGCAGTCCGAAGGTGAGTCCGATCACCGTCACGAGACCCAGGCAGCGGAACATCACGCCGTTGATCTTCTCCGGCTTCCCCGCCCCGACGTACTGCCCGACGAAGGTCAGGGAAGCGTGGTAGACCGAGTTCTGGGCGATGTAGGTGAAGCCCTCGATGCTGGCGGCGGCTCCGTTCCCCGCCATGACGATGTTGCCGAAAGAGTTGACGGAGGACTGGATGATGACGTTGGAGATCGAAAAGACGGTCCCCTGAAAACCGGCGGGCAGTCCCACCAGCACGATCTTGCGCAGCTTGTCGGGATGCAGGTGCAGTTTCCGCCATTCGAACCGGATCGGCCCCTCGCAGCGCATCATATAGACGATCACGAAGACGGCGGAGAGGACCTGGGAGGCCACGGTCGCCCATGCCACCCCGTCCACGCCCATGCGGAACCCGACGACGAAGATCACGTTCAGGATCACGTTGACCAGTCCCGAGATCGCGAGGAAGAAGAGGGGACGCCTCGTGTCGCCGATGGAGCGGAGCACGGACGCGCCGAAATTGTAGGCCATGTTCGCGGTGGTGCCGACGAAATAGATCCGCAGATACCGGGCGGACAGGGGCAGGACGGCGGGGTCGGACTTCATCCAGACAAGGAACTGAGCCGAGAAGACGATGCCGACCGCCGAGACGATCACGCCGCCGATAAAGCTGATGAGGTAGGAGGTGTGGACGGTGCGGCTGACCCCGTCGTAGTCCTTCGCACCCCAGTCGTGGGCCACGGCGACGGAAGTTCCGACGGAGAGCCCCATGAAGAGGTTGACGAGAAGATTGACGAGGGATCCGACCGAGGTCACGGCGGCAAGGGCGTCCGCGCTTTCAAAGCGTCCGACCACCACGCTGTCCGCCGCATTGTATAAAAGCTGGAGCACGCCGGTCGCGATCAGGGGCAGGATGAAGCGGACGATTTTCACCGTCAGCGAGCCCGGAGCGTCGACCAGATTCTCCTGAGTACGGGTCATGGGATAACCTCTCAATAAGGGGGATGGATCATGCGCATTCGTTTTATTATATCACCCGACGCACCGAAAAACAATGGGGAAATCCGACAGATTTTTCAGCCGTTTGCCGTCCCCGCTTTGATGCCCGCGAGCCGGGAACCAAAAAGCGCGGAGCCCGGATGAGCATCCCGCCCTCCCGGAGTCCGCGCGCATGAAAAAAGGAAACGCTGCTTCCCCGAAGAAGCCTGGCAAGAACTTTTGAAATGGATAGGGACAAGTTATGCCAATAACGTATCGTCGAAACCTTTGCACACCAATATTGCCATCCAACCTTATCAGAGTTATCGCACGCGAGCTCAATGTTATGGTTGACGTAAGCAAGAATTCCCGAAGGGGATTCTCGGGGGTGGGACGGTTGATGTTATGTTTGGATATATGGCATTCCATGTTACGGCTGACGTCAGCGAGAATTCCCAAAGGGGATTCTCGGGGGTGGGATGGTTGATGTCATGTTTGGATATATTTCATTCCCACCCCGTCGTTCGCCTTCTGCATCTCGCGTTCGAAACCCATATAGTTGGCTTTTTATGGCGCGAATTGTATAAAATCAGTTCAGCCAGCCCATGTCCGCGAGCCAGTTTTTCATGAGGGGAGCCCACTGCGCCACGTGGGGGAAGTCTTTCGCAAGGCCGATCCCGTGGGGCCCGTGGGGGAAGACGTGGACTTCGTGGGGGATCCCGTGACGTCGGAGCGCCGCGGCGTAGAGATAGGTGTTGATGACGTTCACTCCCCCGTCGTCGGAAGTGTGCCAGAGGAAGGCGGGGGGCGTCTGATCCGTCACGTTCTCGTCGTTCGAGAAGGTCTTGTAGTCCTTCCGGTCCCCGAGAAGGTTGACGAAGGATCCGACGTGGGCGACGTTCGTCTCGTCCGGGGCGTGTCCCACGGAGTAGCACAGGATCGTCGCGTCGGGGCGTGCGCTCTCTTTGTCGATCTCGTCGGTGTCCTCAAAGTCGATGGGGGCGGTGTAGGTGGAGACCAGACCCGCCAGGTGTCCGCCGGCCGAGGAGCCCATGACCGCCACTTTCCCGGGATCGAGGCAGAATTCCTCCGCGTGATGACGCACCCACCGGACGGCCCGGCGCGCGTCGAGGAGTTCCAGCGGGAAGCGGTGGGGGGATACCCGGTATTCGCAGACGAAGGCGTCCATGCCGATGGAGTTGAAGTACTCGGCGTACCCCTTGCCCTCGTGCTCGGCCCGCATCCCGTATCCGCCGCCCGGATAGATCACGACGGTCGCCCCGGTGATTTTGTTCTCCGCCGGGAAATATTCGAGAACGGGTTCTTCGAGGCAGAGCCCCGGCGTTTTGTCCCACATTTTGAATGTCTGCATGTCATGCGTCCTTTCCGGGCGTCCAGCCCATCGAATCAAACCATCTGAGAAGCAGGGGGCCCCACTGTCCCACCGAGGGATTTCCCGTCGCCAGCCCGAGGCCGTGACTGCCCTTCGGGAAAACGTGGACCTCGTGGGGGATCCCGTGTTCTCTCAGAGCCGTCGCGTAGCGGTAGGTGTGGATCACGTTCACCACGGGATCGTCCGATGTGTGCCAGAGGAAGGCGGGCGGGGTGTTCTCCGTCACGTTTTTGTCGGGGGAGGCGATGTCCCATCCGTTCTTTGTCCCGCCGAGGAGGCTGTTTGTCAGCCAGTCGGTCATCCATTCTTCGAAGGGCTCCGCCACAACGCCGTAACAGCAGACCGTCGCGTCGGGGCGGCAGTCGGCGGCGTCGATCCCGTCGGAGGTCTCCCCGGGGATCTCTCCGGTCCAGGCGGAAACGGTCGCGGCGAGGTGTCCCCCTGCCGAGGATCCCATCACGGCGATTTTATGCGGGTCGATCCCGCACTCCGCCGCATGGGTCCTCACCCACCTCACGGCCCGTCTCGCGTCCACGAGAGGCCACGGAAAGAGCTGCTTCATGTCGATCCGGTATTCGCACACAAAGGCGTGGATCCCGGCCGCCGCGAGGAATTCGGCATAGCCCTTTCCTTCGTGGGGCGCGAGATGGGTGTAGGCTCCGCCCGGGAAAATCACCACCGCCGCTTCCTTCGCGTTCTCCGCCGGGGCATAGTATTCGAGCGCGGGCTGGATCCCGTTCGTCGGTCCGGGGATCTTCTCCCACATTCTGATTTCCGTCATGATTCCGTCCTCCGTTCAGTTCTTTTTTAAGACCCGGACGCCGTAGGGCTCGACTTCCGCCCGGCCATCGAAAGTCTCCCCGGTCAAGAGGTCTGTCATGCTGCCCTCGAATTCCACGGACGCGGGCTTATGGGCGGTTTCGCAGAGGATCATGCCCTCTCCGGCCTCCCCTGCCCGCGGGATCACGTTCAGGCCTCCGTCGGTCGAATAGGGCGTGACACCCGCGTCTTCGCAGGCCAGCGCGAAGAGACGCATATAGTCCGCCTCCTCGAGCAGCGCGCCGCAGAGGATCACCTCGCCCTTGCCGACCTTGTACCGGCCGATCACCGTCTCGCCGATCAGCGCGGAATGCCCGCCCGTCACGGAGGCGAGGACTTCCCCGTCCCCGAGGTTCGTGTAGTTCTCCGCCCATTTCCTGACGTGCAGTTCGTCCCCGTCCGCCCAGGCGCATTTCAGCACGGAGCCGTCGGTCGGGATGCCGTAATCCTGCCGCACGCCGAGCCAGTCTTCGATCATGCCCATCGCACGGTCGACATAGTGAGCCCCGATATCGTTGCGCACGTCGGTGAGGGGACCCGCCACCCAGACGCCGCCGTTTTCGACGAAGGTTCTGATCTTATCGGCGAGATCCCCGTCCTCCAGAGTCATGAGGCAGGGAGAGACGAGGAGCTTGTAGCCGTCGAGGGAGTGGGCCGCTCCGATCACGTCGGGGCAGACGCCGGATTTCCTGAGAGCCCGGTGGACTGCCTGCACGTCGCCCGCGTACCAGTTATCGTTGAAGACCTTCTGCTGGTCGAAGAGCTGCCATGCCTTCGAGGTGAAGTGGACGGCGCATTCGGCTTTCACCTTCGTCCCGCCGATGAATGCGGAGACCTTTTCGTACTCCTCCGCCGTGCGCTGGACTTCGCCGAAGGTGTGGGTCGGCCTGCCTTCGGGGGTGAGGACGGAGCCGTGGACGAGTTCGTGTCCCGCCCAGTGCTGACGCCATAGCCAGTACATATTGCATTCCCCGCCCAAGGCGACCGGAAGCCATGAATTGACGCGGCAGTACCCCTCGGGCTTCAGAACCTGTCCGATGGCGGTGGAGCCGTTCCAGGTCGTGGCGGTTTCGGTGTTCCAGAAGGGGCGGTCCTTGAGGGTACGGAGATAGTCGAACCAGAACACGGCGTCGGAGAGGTTCTCCGGGGTGTTGTAGTGGTTGAACATCACGACGTCGAGGGGAGTGCACATCTCCTCGTATCCCATCGCGTTGGTGGGCATCATGTCCGTGCCGATGGGGGCTTTGGTGTAGAGCCGCAGGATCTCCGCCTGCCGGTGCATGAACGCGATGTCGGCCTCGTAATGCGCGGCGGCCCATTCGTATTTCAGGTGCGGGTTGTGCCAGGCGTTCCAGTCGCCGGGGATCTCGTCGAAATCGTCGTAGGCCTGGCTGAACAGGTTGAGGTTCCAGCGGGCGTTGAGGGTCTCGATATCGCCGTATTCCCGTCTGAGGCGGTCGTGGTATGCCTTTACGCAGTGTTCGCAGGTACAGCCCGTCCCCCAGGTCAAAATCTCGTTGTCGAGCTGCCAGCCCACCACGTTCGGATCGGAGCCGAATTCCCGGCCCATCGCGTGGACGATCTGATCCGAGGCGTCGAGATAATGGGGATTGTTCGAACAGCAGTGCCGCCGTCCGCCGTGGCTGGCGCGGGTCCCGTCCTTGTTCAGCACGAACACGTCGGGGAAGCTCTTTCCGAGCCATACGGGAGGCGTCGCCGTCGGAGTGCCGAGCACCACGGAGATCCCCGCCGCGCCGAGAGCGTCCACCACCCGGTGAAGCCAGCCGAATTCGTACTGCCCGCGCTTCGGCTCCATCTTCCGCCAGGCGAATTCTCCGATCCGGGCGCAGGTGATCCCGGCCTTCTTCATCATGGAAATGTCATATTCGAGCTGGTTGTCGTCCCAGTCTTCGGGATAGTAGGCGCATCCGAGGAAGGGTGTTTTCATGGGCGTTTCTCCTTTATTTTGATCTTGTTTTTTCGCTGATTTATCCGCGCTCGAACCGGGTCTGTGGCATACGGGCGGGATTCTGGCAGAGCTCCGTCCTTTCGGCTCCGCGGACGTTTTTCACGCGCACCTCTTCGGGCAGGTGCATCGGATAAGGCGCGCCGTCCTCCTCGCCCCAGTCGTTGAAGACGTAGAGGACTTCCCTCTCCGGGAGCGTCAGGCCGTCGATCTCCACCTTCCCGGGGAGATAGCAGCCGTACCCGAAATCGTGCTTCCCGCTGTTGTGGAGGCGGAAAACGGAATCGCCGCCGGAAAAGGGCTTCCAGACGCAGTTCCGGATGATGAAGTCCCCGCGCCAGGTGCAGCCGTAATCCTCTCTCAGGTGCACAACGGCCTGCCCGCAGAGCTCCGTGTCCTCCAGCAGGAAGGTCCCGAATCCGATGGCGTTGAGACACTGCCATCCGAGGCGGCACCGGCGGATCGTGCAGTTCGTCACCCCGGTATGGGCGTCGAAGCGGGACATGACGCAGTCCTCGAACACAAGATCCCGGCAGCGGTTTGTCCCGATCAGGCCCCAGTAAGAGGTGTCCATGATATCGGTGGTCTGGGTCACCCGCCGGATCTTCATGTCCGCGACGCCCCCGAAATTGAGATCGTAGGACCCCATCGGGACCTGCACCCCGCCTGATCCCATCGTCCAGTAGATCCGGTGACCGGTCAGGAGACAGTCGGATATCTCGATCTTTGCGCAGTCGGTGACGGAGAGGAATCCCCCGTAAGGCGCGCCGTGGTCCTCCTCCCCCGTGACGAGGTGGGTGATATGGGACAGCGAGGTGCGGGAACGCCGGACGCGGATGTTCCGGGCATGGTAGTCGTACTTCGATTCGCGCCGGTTGGCGATCGTGGTGAATTCCCCGCCGCGGATGCTCAGCACGGTTTCTGGGAGAGTCCGTGCCGAGACCGAGGTGATCTTCTCGAAATCGAAGGAGACCGGGGAGGGCAGGCTTCCGTCTGGGTCGACAAGGAAATGGTCGCTGCGGGGGGAGCCGTTGTCCTGATTCCCGCCGTACCGGATGAAATCCCGGTGTCCGTCGTTGCGCACGCTGACATAGAGGGGCTTCCCTGTCGGATTTTCGATCTCCGACTGTCCGAACGAAAGGGTTTCGAGATTCAGTCCGACCTCCTCACCTTCCGGCGGGACGTCGAAGATCGGAGCGTGGATGTTGTCGAGGTCCCGGTCGTCGATCACGAATTTCGCGCCGGTCCAGTCCGTGTCCGTGCGGATCTCGGCGGTGCGGGCGATATTGGCAATGAAATAGACCGCGCCCTCCTTCGCCCGGACGGGGAGATTTTGCCGGTTCGCCTCTTCGTGAGCTCTCACGATGGCGGGCATGTCGTCCGTTCTGCCGTCCCCGGCCGCTCCGAACTGTTCATAAGTGATATGGTCCATGAAAAGTCCTCCGATTCTGTCCTATCCTTCGAGATAGGAAGCGATCACGGAAAGGAAACGCGCGCCGTACTTCTCCGCTTTCACTTTTCCGACGCCGTTCACTTCCAGAAATTCCTTTTCCGTTTTCGGCATCAGGCGGCACATATCCTCGAGGGCGGCGTCCGTGAAAATGACGTAAGCCGGAACGACCGCCTCCCGCGCCAGACGGAGCCGTTCTTCCTTCAGCCGGGCGAGCAGGGACGAATTCGTCTCCCCGTTCTCCGCCCTTTTTCTGGCCGCGGCGGATTTTTCCTTTGCCGCTTCCTTCTTTGTCTTCGGTTCCGTTTTGATGAAGAGCTTCCGCCGTCCGAACAGGATATCCCGGCCCTTCTCCGTCATGACGGGGATCCGGTAGACGCTCCCGGGATCGAAGGCGACGGCCCCGTCCGAACGGAGCGCGGAGAAGATGCCGCGGATATACGCCGCGTTTTTCTCCTTCATGATCCCCCAGGTGGAGAGGGATTCGAGGCCGCTCCGTTCCGCGGTGGGATTCGGTTCGCCCAAGAGGACCGCGGCGATGGTGGAGATCCCGTACCGGCATTCCGTCCGCGCCATGCAGGAGAGGATCTTCCGGGCATCCTCGGTGACGTCGGTGCGCAGGACATCCCCGGTGCAGTTCGAGCAGTTCCCGCAGTTTTCGGGGGCGGACTGGCCGAAATAGCCGAGGAGATACGCCCTGAGACAGCCGGGAGCGGAGCAGTAGTCCGCCATCCAGTCCAGCCGGTCAAGCTCCATCCGCCTCACCGCCGTCTGTTCTTCCGCCGTGAGCTCGGGATTCGGCTCCGACTGCTCGATCAGGTAGCGGTTGAGGATAATGTCGGATTTGGAGCAGAGGAGCACGCAGTCGGCGGCGTTTCCGTCCCTTCCCGCGCGTCCTGCTTCCTGATAATAGCTCTCGACGTCCTTCGGCATATTATAGTGGATCACGAATCCCACGTCCGGCTTGTCGATCCCCATCCCGAAGGCGTTGGTGGCGGCCATCACCCGGCAGCGGTCGAAGATGAAATCCTCCTGCGCGGCGTGCCGTTCGGCATCCTCCATCCCGGCGTGATAGCCACGGGCGGAGATCCCGTTCCGGACGAGAAGCTCCGTCACCTCTTCGACGGCGGCGCGGGTGGAACAGTAGACGATCCCGCATTTGTCCGCGTACCGGGACCGCATCAACTTCAAGAGAGCTTCCTTCTTCTCTCCCCTGGTGACGGGGATCACTTCGAAATAGAGATTCGGTCGGTCGAATCCGGTCTGAACGCGGAGGGGGTCGTTCAGTCCCAAAAGATCGACGATATCCTCGCTCACCCTCTCCGTCGCCGTTGCGGTGAACGCTCCCACGACGGGACGCCGGGGCAGGAGGGCGAGGAAATCCCGGATCCCGAGATAGGCGGGGCGGAAATCCTGTCCCCATCCGGAAACGCAGTGCGCTTCGTCCACCGCGACCATCGAAATATCGAGGGCGGAGACGGCTTCGAGAAACCCGTCCGTCGTCAGGCGTTCGGGAGCCACATAGACGATTTTATAGACCCCGTTTTTCAGATTGGCGAGGGCCTTTCCGTATTGCCCCGGGGTCAGCGTGCTGTTGAGATAGGCGGCCCGGACCCCGTTCTGGATCAGCGCGCCCACCTGGTCCTTCATCAGGGAGATCAGGGGGGAGACGACGACGGTCACGCCCGGAAACAGGAGCGCGGGGATCTGATAGCAGACGGATTTTCCTCCGCCCGTCGGCAGGATGGCGAGCACGTCGCGTCCGGCGAGAAGGGCGTCCACCGCTTCCTCCTGACCCGGGCGGAACGAGGAATGTCCGAAGACCTCCCCGAGAACTTCGTATTTGTCCTGATACATCATGCGGTCCGCTCAGATCTTTGCCGCGGCGAGATACCACCGCTCCGTCGTATCGGTCGGCTCCGAAAACGCGTAATCCGAGGAGACGGAGACGAGCTTCATCCCGTTCCGTTCGAGCGCGTTTTTCACCGCCCGGAGTCCGTAGGCGTGCTCGGAGGTCAGATCGTCCCGCCTCAGCCAGACGCCGTTTTTCTCCTCGAATACGGTGAGGTAAAAATCCGCCCGGTCGCCTTTTTTCGTGAGGCGGTTCCGCCAACAGCAGACGACGCCGTCATCCTCGAGGATATAATCCCGGTCGGCGTAGACGGTGCGGAATTTGTAAGGGGTGTTGAGATCGAAGCAGAAGAGGCCGCCCGGTTCGAGATAGTTCGAAACGAGACCGAAACAGGCGTCGAGGTCCCCGGGAGCGGTGAGGTGGTTGATCCCGTCGAGACAGCAGACGACGGCCTGCACCGTGCCGTAGAGTTCGAAATCCGTCATGTCGCCCCGGAGGAAGAGGATGTTCGAAAACCCTTCGCGCCGCGCCGAGGATTCCGCCTCCGCCAGCATTTCGTCGGAGATATCGAGGGCGGTCATGTCGTATCCGCGCCGGGCGAGGGCAAGGGTCATGGCTCCCGTCCCGCAGGCGAGATCCAGAACGAGTTCCGGCTTTTTCTCCATATACCGGGAGAAGCAGGCTTCGAGATAATCGGCCCAGGCTTCATAGTCCACGCCGCGGTTCAGCCGGTCGTAAAAAGGGGCGAGGATGCCGTAGCTCATCTCCCGCCGTCCTTTCCGGGATCCTCAGGGGGCTCGATCCCCTTCTCCGCCAGCCGGGCGAGCACGTCGCGGTATCCGTCGCTCCCGTATTTCAGACAGCGGTTGATGCGGCTGATGGTCGCGGTGCTGAGTCCCGTCTTTTCGTTGATATCGGTGTACACCGTTCCGTTTTCGAGCATCTTCGCGGCACACATGCGTCTGGCCATTTCGGAGATCTCCTTCACGGTGCAGAGATCGTCAAAAAAGCGGTAGCAGTCGTCCAAGGTCTCGAGGGTGAGAATCGCTTCAAAAAGATAATCCCGGACGGGATCGCGCCTGTTGTTGGCCATGAGTTCCTCCGATTTGCTCCTCTCCGTTTTTTCTCATTATACACCACCGATTTCGCAAAGTAAAGTGGAAATTCCAAAATC
>CACZNC010000042.1:0-23750 GCA_902782445.1 uncultured Ruminococcus sp. | reverse complement strand
TCCCCCGAGGTATTCCCGTGAAGCTCCGCTCCCTTCCCGTCCCCGCTCCCCTGAAAAAGAAGATCGCCGTCTGCGCGGATTTCCATTCCGTGAACCGGAAAATGCCCGTCGACAAGGCGCTCTCCCTCCTCGCCTCCGCCTCCCCGGACCTCATCCTCTTCCCCGGCGACATTTTCTCGCTGATCGGGAAAAAGGACGTGCGCGAATGCTTCAACGAGAACGGCTTTTCCCTGCTGAAAGGAGCCGCCGGCCTTGCCCCCTGCTTCTTCTCCCCCGGCAATCACGAATGCGGGATCAGCCCCGAAAACCGCTCGGCAATCGAAGCCCTCGGCGTCACGGTGCTCGACAACGAATTCGTGAAGAGGGGAGAGATGGTGATCGGCGGGCTCTCTTCGGGCTACCGGCTTCCGAAATCCGCCTTCGACTCTCCGCCGGATCCGGAACCGGGGTTCCTCGAACGCTTTGCCGAAACGCCGGGATACCACATCCTGCTCTGCCATCACCCGGAGTACTGGCCGCGGTTTGTGTGCGGGCGGGGGATCGAGCTAACGGCGGCGGGACACGCCCACGGGGGACAGTGGCGGATCTTCGGACGGGGAGTCTTCGCGCCGGGTCAGGGGCTATTCCCGAGATACACTTCGGGGATTTACGGGCAGGGGGAAGACCTGCTTGCCGTGTCCCGGGGGATGACCAATTCCGTACCGTGGATCCCGCGCTTCTTCAATCCCTGCGAGATCCTGCTCCTCTCGCTCTCCCCGGAGGCGTCGTCATGACAGAGATCACCGTCTATTACCGCCCGATGGGAGAGGAGAGATCCGACGTTCTGCTCCGGCTGGCCGCTTCCCGGTTCACGGGGATCCCTCCCGGGGAATTCGAGATCCTGCGGGAGCCGGGGAAAAAGCCCCTCTTCCTCCGTCCGCCGGATCTCTACGCCTCAGTGTCCCATTCCGGCGGGGTCTGGGCCGCGGCGTTCTCCCGGGAGTTCCCGGTGGGGCTGGATATTCAGAAATCCGTCGCCCCCCTCCGCCGGGACAAAATCGCCCTCCGGTATTTCCACCCCGAGGAGGCCCGCGCCGTGCTTTCGGATCCCGATCCCGACGCCGCATTCTGCCGGATCTGGTGCCGGAAGGAAGCCGTATCGAAACTGCCCGGACGGGGGATCGACGCGGAGTTCTCCTCCTTTGACACGACCCGCACGGGGGACGGGATCACCCCGGTTTCCGCTTACGGCTCGGATCTCTTCGCCGCGGATTTCAGCTTACCCGGGTTCCCGGATCTCCTCGCCTCCGCCGCCGCCCCCTGTCCCCTCCGCGTCCTGCCCGTTCTCTTCACCTGAATCTCTTTGTTTCTACTCAAGGAGCCGTCATGCTGTTCAATTCGATCGAATTTCTGATCTTCTTTCCGGTCGTCGCGGCCGTCTTCTTCCTGCTCCCCCACAAGCTGAGGCGGTATTTCCTGCTCGCCGCCTCCTGCTTCTTCTACATGTCCTTCATCCCGAAGTACATCCTGATCCTGCTTTTCACCACCGTCGTGGACTATTCAGGGGCCCTGCTCATCGAGAAATTCCGGGATAACCGGAAGAAGGCGAAGCTGTTCTTCATCCTCGCCCTCTGCTGCAACATCGGCCTGCTGGTGTGGTTCAAGTACCTCGGCGTCATCGGGGACACGATCAACTTCTTCGGGAAAATGATCTCGCTCAAAACCCTGGTCGTGCCGGAGATCGCGCTCCCCATCGGCATTTCCTTCCACACCTTCCAGTCGATGGGCTATCTGATCGACACCTACACGGGCAAGGAAAAGGCGGAGCGGAGCTTCATCGACTTCGCGCTCTTCCTCATGTTCTTCCCCCAGCTTGTCGCGGGTCCCATCGAGCGGAGCCGCAACCTCTTCTCCCAGCTGAAGGCGAAGCATTCTCTCAAAGCGGAAAACGTCTCCCTCGGCGGGCGGAAGATGCTCTGGGGCATGTTCAAGAAAGTGGTGGTGGCGGATAACCTGGCGCTGTTCGCCGACGCCATGTTCGACGACCCCGGAAAGTTCGGCGGGCTCGGGACCCTCGTCGGGGTGCTCTGCTTCACCGTGCAGATCTACTGCGACTTCTCCGGGTACTCCGATATCGCCATCGGCTGCGCGAAGATCATGGACATCGATCTGATGAAGAACTTCGAGACGCCGTACTTCTCGAAGACCGTGCCGGAGTTCTGGAGACGGTGGCACATCTCCCTCTCCACATGGTTCCGGGACTACGTCTACATCCCCCTCGGAGGAAACCGGGTCTCGAAGCCGCGCTGGGTGTTCAACCAGCTCTTCACCTTCACGGTGTCGGGCGTCTGGCACGGCGCGGGCTACACCTACGTGATCTGGGGCTTCCTCAACGGGATCTACATCTGCGTCAGCCGCTTCGTCTCCCCGATCCGGGACAGCATCGCGGAAAAGATCCGGCTCACGAAACTGCCTGCACTGAGGGGACTGATCCAGACTCTCGTGACCTTCGCGCTGTCGGCCTTCTCGTGGATCTTCTTCCGGGCGAACACCGTGGGCGACTCCTTCTTCATCGTCGAGCGGCTCTTCTCCCCTACTGTCTCTGATTACGGGGCCATCCCGGAACTGCGGGTCTACGTGGCCGTCTGCGCGGTGCTGCTTCTCTTCATTGCGGAATTCCTCATGAACTATGGGAAGAAAGTAGTCGAACTCTATTTCAGAATGCCCCACCTCGTCCGCATCGTGACCTACGCCCTGCTCGTCGCCGGGATCGTGCTCTTCGGCGCATACGACAACAAGGCGTTCATCTACTTCCAGTTCTGAAAGGAGAGGGATCATGACACAGAATACAAAAAAACTTCTCGGCCTCTTCGCTTCGGGCCTGGTCGTCGTCGCCCTTGCCGCAGGTGCCGTAGTCGGAGCCAATTCCATGATGAAATCCTTCATGGCGGACGAGACGAAAGCCCTGACTGCGGCTGCGGAAGCAGCGGAGCGGATCCGGCTCGCAGCCCAGCAGACCGAGGACGAACAGGAACGCCTGCACCTTCAATTGCAGGAACTGACCCTCAAGGCGGAGCAGATGGAACAGTTCTATCAGAAATACAAGGACCGGCACTGCTACCACTATTTCGGCCAATACTACGAGATCTACGAACAGGTCTACTGCGCCGACGTGATCTTTCTCGGCACCTCCCACTGCGCTCACGGCGTCAACCCGCGCTATATCGAGGAGGAGATCCCGGAGCATTCCTTCTTCAACTTCGGGCTGAACGGATCCGTCCCCTCCTTCTACGTGGACTGGTACGACATTTTCAAGAACGAAGCTCAGTACCCCACGCCGAAGGTCATCGTCTGGTGCGTGGACTGGTTCATGTGCGACACGGGCTGGCTCTGGCGGCGGATCACCTTCGACACCCCGGCAGATATGCCCATCGGCATCATGCGCGCCTACGAGAAGGAGAAGAAAAAGAACGCCCCGGAACCCGCCGCCGCTCCGGCTGATACGGAGGACAAGCCCGGGGATGCGTCCGAAACGGAGATCGCCGCTCCCGAGGCCGCGAAGGAAAAGACCGTCTCCGAACTTCTGCGGGATTCGGTGAAGGAGCACGGATGGTACGCCCTCGACGAGCATCTGACCGTGATCCTGCTCAACAACCCGATCTTCTCCTCCCGGGACCGGATCCCGGAAATGCTTCATTATTTCCTCCACGGCCGCTCGGTGCAGATCGAGACGCCCGCGCCCGTGACGCCGAAGATCGAGGGACGCCTGCTCTCGGAAGCCGACCTCGTCATGCCGACCTACCAGCACAAGACCCTCCGGGACTACGACGGGAACATCACCTCCGAATACTACAAGGGCTACATCCCGTGGGACGTTCCCTTCGGCGGAGGCACCACGAACGTCGGATGCGTCCACAACCGCGGAGAATGGCGCAAGTTCGAAAAGCTGCTGGATCAGTTCGAGGAGGACGGGATCAAGGTCATTTTCGTGGAGTGTCCCGAATACAGCGGATGGAAATCCACCGACCGGGTGACCCACAACAAGGAGCTTGCCGAACTCGCCGAAGCCCGGGGGATCCCCTTCCTCAACTACAACGACGAGCTCGCCTCTTCCCTGAACGACGACGCGAAGAACTACTCCGACTGGGGCCATATGTCCAAGCGCGGGAGCACGACGTTCTCGAAGATGCTCGCAAAAGATCTGAAACCGGTACTGGAAGAGGTTCTCGGGGACTGATCCCGCCGGATAAAGGAAAGCCAGAACCAATTCTCTTTCTCACAGGAGGACAGGATATGAAACGGAAATTCATCGCCCTGACGCTCGCCGCCATGATGCTCCTTCCGGCCTTCGCGGGGTGCGCGGGGGGAACGGAAAACGCGAAGGAAGACGGCGATCCCGCAGTCGGAGAAGTCGCCGAACCCACGGCCGGGGAGACGCCGGAAGAAGAGGCCGCAGACGAGAATCTCGACGCCAACGGCTATCTGAAAGACGATCTGCCCGAGCTCGATTTCGGAGCCCAGAACGTCACGGTGCTCTACTGGAGCGACGTGGAAAACGCAGAATTCGAAGTCGAGGAGCTCAACGGCGAGATTGTGAACGACGCGATCTTTCAGCGCAATCTGGACGTGGAAGACCGGCTGAACGTGAAATACACCTGGATCGGGACGCCCGGCAACAACGGATCGAAGGACAAGTACGTCGCGGTGGCCCAGGCAAGCGTCGCGGCGGGGGACGGAGCCTACGACATTTACGCAGCATACTCCCGCACCATCGGGGCCTCCGTCGTGAACAGCCTGACCCGGCCCCTGCAGGACTCCCAGTACATCGACTATGCAAAACCCTGGTGGCCGGACAATCTGCTCGAGGAATCCATGATCCATGACCGGCTGTACTTCGTCTCCGGCGATATTTCCACGAACGTGCTCCACATGATGTACTGCATCTACTACAACAAGCAGTTATTGGAGGACTACAATCTTCCGGTCCCGACGGACGAGGTGTTCGCGGGGACCTGGACGGTGGACCGGCTGGTGGAGCTGACGGCGGACGCCTACACGGACCTCAACGGCAACGGGAAGCAGGATATCAACGACCGCTTCGGATTCACGATCACGGACTTCCACAACGATGCCTTCTACACCGGCAGCGGCCTGAAGCTCGTCGAGAAGGATCCCGACACCGTTCTGAAGATCTCCGAGGACTTTTACAGCGAGAAGGCCGTGGATCTCTTGGCGAAGATCGGACCCTGGGAAGCGACGGACACGGTCTATCAGGCCGGAGACTACGAGACACCCTTCACCGAGGGCCGCGCGCTCTTCAACGTGAACCGGGCACACTACGCGTCGAAAGCCCTCCGGGATTCCGAACTGACCTACGGGATCCTGCCTGTGCCGAAGTATGACGAGAACCAGCAGAACTACCGCACCGTCATGGGCAATCCCATCACGCTCTACGCCGTGTCCCGGGACAGCGCGGTGCCGGACGTGGACGAGGCGGTTCTCGAATGCATGGCCTCCGAGGCCTACCGACTGACGACCCCGGCGATCTTCGAGAACAATATGAAGAAGAAATACTCCATCAGCGATGTGAACGCGCAGATGTACGACATTGTCCGGGAGACGGTGTCCTTTGAACTCGGCAGGTTCTTCAACCAGTACCTTTCCGACATCACGGATATTTATTTCCGCGCGGTGGTGCAGAACAACCAGAACTGGGCGTCGACCTCCGAAAAGCAGCGCAAGGTGCTGAACAAGCAGATCGAAAAACTGGTCGAAAAGATCATGAAGAACGAAGAACTGGACGGATAAGCCCCAGTATATGAAAAGGGGGAGGATCCGAAAAGGTCCTCTCCCTCGTTTTTTCGCAGAATATGATTTGATCCCTCCCCGAAAGGAGCCTCTTATGGTCCGACCGATCGTCCGCGACACCTTCCTCCTCTCTCAGAAATCCGCAGACGCGACCCCCGCCGACCTCGATGCCGTCCGGGATCTTTATGACACCCTCAACGCCCACCGGGAGGACTGTGCCGGGATGGCGGGCAATATGATCGGGGTGCTCCGCCGCATCGTCGCCGTCCGGGACGGAGAGAAGATCCTCGTCTTTCTCAACCCGGAGATCCTGAAAGGCGAGGGCTCCTACCGCGCCGAGGAGGGGTGCTTATCCCTCGGCGGGACGCGGGAGACCGTCCGGTACCGCAGGATCAAACTCCGCTGGCAGGACGAGGCGTTCCGGGTGCGGATCCGCGTTTTCGAGGGCTTCACGGCGCAGGCGATCCAGCACGAGATCGACCACTGCAACGGGATTCTGATCTGAAACCGCGCTCCGTCCGACCGGCTCTTATGTGCCCGGCTCCTGCGAGTCCGACACTCATGACCCCGGACGGGGCTTTTTCTTTTTCTGTTCCGTCAGGCGGAGGACGCATTTTCGGATCGTGTCGAGGGGGACGACGGTGAGGGCGAAGAGAGCAGCCCTTCCGAGATCGGCGGGAGCGAGGGGTACGCACCGGAAGACTTCCCCGCCCATGTAGACGATCAGAAGCTGGATCACGGCGACAGCAGGCATGATGAAGGAAAACGCCCGGTTGGAGCCGAGGTGCGCGAAGAGGTTGATCCGGGACGTCCGGGCGCAGAAGGCAATGGCGATCCCCATGAAGACGAAGAGCGCGAAGAACAGCGTCATGAAGTAGATCCTGCCTCCCGCGAAAAGACGTCGCACGGAGGGGGAGAGCAGAAAGATCATGGAAACCGCGAGCGCGCATCCCCCGGTGAACAGCACCTGTCCCACCATCCGCGGGGTGAGGATCGCCTCGTCCCTTCCGACGGGAGGGCGGCGCATGATATCGTCCACGGGCGGTTCCCCGGCGAAGGCGAGCGACCCGAGGGTGTCCATGATCATATTGACCCAGAGCATCTGGATCACAGTCACGGGGCTCTCGATCCCGAACACGGTGCCGAGGACGGAGACTCCGACGGCGGCAAAATTCATGGTGAGCTGATAGGCGATGAACCGGCGGATGCTCGAAAAGATCGTGCGCCCGTAGAGGACGGCCCGGGTAATGGAGACGAAATTGTCGTCGGTGATGACGATATCCCCGGCCTCCCGCGCCACGTCGGTCCCGCTCCCCATCGCGAATCCCACGTCCGCGGCTTTGAGGGCTGGCGCGTCGTTGATCCCGTCCCCCGTCATGCCGACGATGTGTCCTTCACTTTTGGCAAGGCGGACCAGACGGCTCTTGTCGGTGGGAGTGACGCGGGAGACCACCGCTAGACGAGGCAGAATCCCCGCGACCTCTTCGTCGGACATGGAACGCAGGGTTTCCCCGTCCACGAGAACCGGCTCTTCCCCGCCCTCCGTTCCGGCACGGTTCCGGGGCAGGATCCCCGCGTTCCGGGCTACCGCCGCCGCCGTGTCCGCGTTGTCCCCGGTGATCATCACCACCCGGATCCCCGCGCTCCGGCAGTTTTCCACCGCCCCGGGGACCTCCCGCCGGATCTCGTCCCGCAGAACGGAGAGCGCGGCAAAGGTGAGGACCGTGTTCCCGTCTGCCGGGATCTTTTTTAACCCCGCAAGGGTTGACGGATCCCCCTCCGCGTGCAGGATCAGCCTTGCGGATTCCGAGGCGAAGCGCTTCACAGTCTCGGTGATCGCGCTCCGCAGGGCTTCGGTCATGGGGCGGGAATTTCCTCCGGCGTCCGTCCAGAACCGGCAGAGAGGGAGCAGGATCTCCGGCGCGCCCCGCACGTATACCCGATCCCCGAACCTTGCGGCCGCCAGTTTCCGCGTCGAATCGAAGGGGATCCGATCGGCCTCAGGGACGGGAACGCTCCGACGGGGGAAAAGACCGGACCGTCCCTTCGCGGCAAAAGCGGTGAGGGCCCGTTCGGTGTTGTTTCCGGTCGACGCGCAGACGGAGGCTCCCGTCGAGAGATGCAGGGCGGCGGATCCCGGGCAAGTCCCGAGGGTGGGCGAGAAGGTGAGGATCTCCCCGTTCCCGCAGACAAGACGCCTCTCCCCCGCGCCGTTCTCTTTCGGAGCCGGGTACCTTCTTTCGGGCAACGCGGGCTCTCCGGCCGTGACGACGCCCTCCACCGTCAGATTTCCCGTCGTGATCGTGCCGGTTTTGTCCGTAAACAGCATGTCGACGCTCCCGGCGGTCTCGATCCCCACGAGGCGGCGGACCAGGACGTTCTGCTTCATCATCCGCTTCATATTTGCGGCGAGGACCACCGTGATCATCATGGGAAGTCCTTCGGGCACCGCGACCACGAGGACGGAGATGGCGAGGGTCAGGGCCTGCATCAGTTCCCGGAGCACGAACCGGGGATCTCCCAGGCGCATCAGGGCGACGGCGGCGTTCTGTCCCGCGTCGAACCAGAAGGCGTCCGCGACGTGCACGAGAGCTACGACCGCAGCCGAGACATACCCGATGTGGGAGATCGTGCGGGCAAGTCCCGAGAGGCGTTTTTTCAGCGGGCTGGAGGCGTCCTCCTCCCCGAGTTCCCCGGCGATCCTGCCGTACATGGTCCCCGCACCGACCGAAGTCACGAGCAGAATCCCCTCCCCCTCGGTCACGTGGCTGCCCCGGTAAAGGGTTCCCCCGCCCTGCGATCTGTGTCCTGCGGGGTCGGAGGCGCGCTTTTCGACGGGTCTGCTCTCGCCGGTGAGGGGGGATTCGTCGCAGCGGAGGCTCCCCCGGATCAGGACGCCGTCGGCGGGCACGGTGTCCCCCGGTTTCAGAAGTGCGAGGTCGTGGATCACCAGTTCCGACGCGGGCAGGGAGAGTTCTTCCCCCTCCCGGAGCACGGTGCAGCGGGATTCCCCGAGGGCGGCATAGAGCTTTTCGAAGGACGCCCCGGACGAGCGTTCCGACAGGGTGGACACCAGCGCGGAGACGAAGACCGTGAAGGCGATCCCCGCGGATTCCGCCCAGCCGGAGCCCGTGAAGCTGAACAGGGTGTTGACGGCCAGCGCGGCGAGCAGGATCTTGACGATGGGATCGTTCAGGGAGCCGAAAAACTGGCGGAGAAAGCTCTTCCGTTTCCCGGGCGGGACCGCGTTCGATCCGTACAGTCTCCGGGAAGTCTCCGCCTGCTCCCGCGTCAGCCCGGCGTGCAGAGGAGGGACGGGGACGGTCTTATCAGGCTGTCCGGGATCCTCTCTCCGGCGTCGGACCGCTCCTTTTCCGAACCCCCTCCCGCCTGTTTGAATGGTATCGTTCATGGATTCACCTTCCGTGTTCGGTCTGCATGAAGATATGCGTCCGGGCGGCGGGATATGAGGGACGGAAAAACCGGCGTCGGAAGAGGATCCGGACGCCGGTCGGAGGAGTATTTCGTTTTATGCGGGGATCATTCCTTTTCCGCCGTGACGATGAACGCGCCGTATGACGGGTAGGTCACGCGGACCAGATCTCCCTCTTTGCGGATCGTGACGGGTTTGTTTCCGACGGTGCGGTAGTGGGTCCCGGGAACGGCTTTGAAGGTGACGGTGCGGTCCGCCGGGGCTTCTGCGAAGGTCGGATCGGTGACGTCCGCGACGAAGATCGCCCGGGAATCCCCTTCCCGCGCCGCCATTTCGCCGAGGACGACGTTTTCTCCCGGGCCGGGGGTGATTTCGCCGAATCCCTCGCAGGAATAGGACGGGACATGATCCGCGCCGGAGGAATCGATCGCTTCGTCCGCCCGGTCCCCCGCGAAGACGGAGGCGAGATTTTTGTATTTCATGTAGAGCGGTTCGAGACGGCGGATCTCCGCGTTTACGGCTTTCAGCTTGTCATACTGTTCCGTGCGGTTCCCCGCGGCGTCGAGGACCTCGTTGTGCCACCATCCCGCGGTCCAGCAGGCCCAGTTGAGGGAGACCGCCCCAAACGCGAGGGAGGTGAACGCCTGATGGCGGAGCATGTCTTTGGAGAGCCACTTCTCCGGCTTGTTGGAATTGACCTGGAGGACCATCCAGAAGTCCCTTCCGCTCATCCGGCAGGCGTTGGCCGCGATGCGGAGGTTATCGTAGAGCTTCGCCGTCCCCGCCGCGAATTCGTAGTTGTCGAGGCAGAGGTAGTCGGTCTTCACCTGCTCCACATACCGGTCGATGTACTCCTGATAGGTCGCGGTCCCCAGCTGGGAATGGACCTGGGAGTCGGAGTTCTCCGCCACGGACGCGTAGTTCGGATAGAGGTTCAGATATACCAGCCGGTCCGGGAAGAGTTCTTCGGCGAGGGAGATGAGCTTTCCATAATGGGGAAAATCCAATGCGCTCGGCTCGTCCCCGGCGTCGATGCCCCAGAGAGCGGGATGATCCCGGAGAAATTCGTCCGCGTTCAGCTTATCCGCCGCCTCGCGCACCTTTTCGAGGGGGACCTTCTCCTCCATCGTCCCGGCGTTGTCCCCGTCTCCGCCCCACCATCCGGGGAGGATCCCGTTCGCCACGACGCCAATACCGTATTTCTTGCAGTTATCCAGAAGGGTCAGATTGGCGGGAGCCGCGGTCAAAAAGTCAATCCCGCAGTCCTTCATATCCTTTACGTGCGCTTCGTCCATCGCGTAGGGGGCGATGCAGTAGGTCCCGATCAGGAGCCGGGAGCGGTCGAATTTCGTTTTGCGTGTTGTCATAAGAACCTCCAGTCGGTGAATATCGGTTGAGTGGGAAGGATTTCAGAGCAGTCTTCCCCGCCCGTCGTAATCTTCGGTCAGGACGCAGGAGCCCGAAGCCGCCCATTCGCAGGAGCGCACCAGCATCCGGCGGAAGGAGCGTGGAGCAAAGGACAGCATGGTGTTCTCTCCGAGTCCGTGGCAGGTGTAAAACGGCCAGACGTGCCCGAGGACATGGTTGACGGTGCGCCCTTTGCCGTACTGTCCCACGAGGAGGGTGGGCTCGTCGTTTCCGGTGCCGGGTACGCCGTGGCGGGAGAGGATGTTTTTGTCGGAATGGGCGGTAGCCAGCGCTTCGGCAGGGACGTTCCAGACGTTTTTGAGGCCGCAGAACAGCTCGTCCCGCGTGTCGAAATCGGGCAGTCCGCGGGTGATGGGGTGTTCCCGGTTTCGCACCGTGACGTGACAGTCGGCGTAATCCCCGTGGGATGTCGGTTCGCGCCACATTGCCATGGCCATTTTTTCGATCTCCGGGAAGGGCTTCATCCCGACTTCCTTCCAGTAGCAGGGATGATCCCCGTGCAGAAAGACGAATCCCAGTCCACCGGTCACGGCGTCCGTGAGGATCTTCTGCTCCTCGGGGGTATTGAACCGATAGTTGCCGCAATTGAAGATCAGGGCGTCGGCGGAGTCGATCATACCCCTGCGGAACCACTCGGCGAAGGTCATGTCCGAGAGGGGACGGTCGGAAAAGGGCGTGTTCTTCGTATCGCAGACGACGGTCAGATCAAAGGCTCCCGCCTCGTCGAGAAGCGTGCGCAGACCTGCCGCCACCCGGTGGACGTCGTGACCTCCTCTGTGAACATCACCGACGAGATAATGCAAGCGGATCATATCGCTCCTCCTCTCACACAGGCACGTCGAACCACTCGTCGGGCGAGAGTCGGGCGCGGCGGGCGGTTTCGATCACGGACACGATCTCGAAGGTCTCTTCATGGGGCACGGCCGGGATCCCGGTGAGGAAGAAGTCCAGCACCGCGGAGGCGAAATTGGGGTAGAAGCTCCCCTCTTCGCTTTTCAGGCGCGCGCCGTCGGTTCCCCGTCCGCTCCTCGTCACCATGAAATTGAATTCCGCCCAGGGCTGGGGGGTCTGATTGAATCCGGCCATGCGTCCGTCGCCGTAGTCGAGGATCAGCTGGGTGACGGCTTCCCCGGGAGCGAAGGCTTTGAGGCGGCGGATCCCCGGTCCCATCAAGGCTTCGATCACTTCGAGCTGATGCACGGCGTAGTTGTCGAGGGTATGAGGGCCGACCGTCGAAACGTAGAGGGGCTTTTCGGGGTGGGCGGCCTTGTAGTCGATCACATCCTGGCAGTACCGCTGGGCTGAGGAGGAAAACCACGGCGTGTGATATTTCCGCGCGATCTCCGCCATCCGCTTCGCCGCCGCCAGATCCGGGGCAAAGGTTTTGTCGACGAAACAGGGTTTGCCCGAGGAAAGCGGGATCCGGGCGGTCTCCTCGTGGGTCATGACGTCGTCCGCGGCGATCACCATGATGGCGTCGACCTCCGAAACGAGCTCTTCCATCGAGGCGCATTCGACCGTCCCGTGCTCCCGGCACCAGTCCGCGTTCGTCATGCCGGAGGGAGCGGGGTGCATTCCGTAGGCGTGGGTGACGGCGGCGTCGAGACCGCGCTTATCGATCATGTCCCGAAGAAAACCCGGGAAATAATTGCAGTGCCAGTTGTCGAGATACCAGTCGGCAAATCCGATTTTCAGCATGTCACACCTCCCGGTCAGCCAGTCCCGCTTCGTCCGCTTCCCGGAGCCGGAACGCTGCGGAAGTCAGCTTCGCATAATAGGCGTCCGCGGCGGTCAGCGCGACAGCCATGACGAAACGCGCCTGTTTTACGGTCTCGGGATCATGTCCGAACAGGGTGTCGAAATTGCCGCCCGGACGGAACAGTTCGGTTTCCGTCTCCTTCATGAGCGCGGCGAGATCAAATCGGTTCATGGTTCCTCCCATCGGTCGAAGTTCTGGCTTATTGTATCACATCTGCGGGCTTCTGTCAATTCGATATGGAAAAAATTACAATTTTCGACATGCGAAATCAGGAATTTTAAGTGATGTTCACAACAAGATAACATTTCCGGAGTATAATAACATTGAAACGATCTCAGGAGGGACGAATCCATGAACGTGTTATTGCTGCTGACGCCGAAGAGCGAAGTCAAATACATACGCGAGACGTCGACGATCCGCTCGGCTCTCGAAAAGATGAGGATCCACGGATATACCGCCATCCCGGTCATCACGGCGGAGGGTTTCTATGCCGGATCCGTGAGCGAAGGAGATTTCCTCTGGTATTTCCTCGAAAAGAAAAAAGCCGGGGAAACCGTCCCGGAAAACGCGCGGGTGAAGGATCTGATCCGCCCGGGCTACAATCCTGCCGTCACCGCCGACGCGGACCGGAATACGCTGATCGAGCGGGCGGAAAATCAGAATTTCATACCCGTCACGGACGACCGCGGCACCTTCATCGGGATCGTGACGCGGAAGACGATCATCGAAAAGCTGTGCACTCCGACGCAGACGCGCAGGGAGGAAGGCATACCCGCCGGGAGTCCGCAGTATCTGAGGAAAACGGATCCCGCGATCCACGGGCAGAAGACGTCTTAAAACCAAGAAAACACGGTCGACCGCTTGAGCCGACCGTGTTCTGTTCTGAATGCGTCAGGTATTAGTGATGACCAACGTATCTGTCGAGAATGGTAGCGAACTGAGCACGGGTGAGCTTATCACCGAGATGATCCTCGCCGTCCTCGAAGCCGATGATGATACCAGCTTCTTTTGCCCACTCAACAGGGTCGCCTTCAACACCGGCAGCCTTGGCCATGTAGTTGACCATCTGCTCACGGGTGATTTCAGCTTCAGGAGCCGTTTCGTCCGCGATGCCCTGAGTGGTAGCCCAGGCAACAACACTCTCGATCCAGCCGTCACCGGTGGTAACGATATCGGCGTTCGCGATACGGGCCAGAACCGTGTACACCATAGCGGCGGTCAGACCGTCTTCCGGATGGAACTTACCATCAGTATAACCGATCATGAGACCATTCGCAACGGCACTGATGATGGCATCTTTGCCCCAGTGATTCGCGATGTCGTCGAAGGTATAAGACTTGTCGCCGATGGTAATGATGATGGTTCCGTCGGACAGCTCCGTCACGGTCGCATCGCCTACCTGATACGTTTCGGAGGTAGGAGATTCCGCAGCGAAGACGTTTGCGGCCGCCACGCAGACAAGCATGACAGCCATAAGGATTGCCAAGATTCTCTTCATCGAAAACCTCTCTTTCTTCACAGGCCTGTGAATTAGATTTTCATATCTCAGCTTGCTGTGTGCGCATTACAGCAACCCGCTATATGCTTTGAATATCCGTCTTGGTACCGGATAATTCAAATTGTATTATACAGGATTCCCGCCGATTTGTCAATAGGTTCCGGGATGTTTTTTTCATTATTTTCGATATAATTCAAAAAATGCTTTCTCCGGAAGGTTTCCGCAGTCAAAAATCCCCAATCCCGGCGGCGCATAAAAAATCTCCCATCGCGGCACAATAGGAGGGCAGAGAAACAACCTTTGCCGAAAAAGGAGATTGAGTCATGAAAGCGACTGGAATTGTCAGAAGAATCGACGACCTCGGGAGAGTCGTGATCCCGAAAGAGATCCGGAGGACCATGCGCATCCGGGAGGGGGACCCGCTCGAGATCTACACGGACCGGGAGGGTGAGGTCATATTCAAGAAATACTCCCCCATCGGCGAACTCGCGCAGTTCGCCCAGCAGTATGCCGAAACCCTCTCGAAGACCTGCGGCCTCTCCGTCGTGATCTGCGACCGGGACGCCGTGATCGCCTGCGCCGGGGTGCCGAAGCGGGATTACGCCGACCGGAAACTGACGGCTGAGGCCGATCGGGTGATCGAGAACCGCCAGTTTTACAGTCCCGCCGAGGGGGACACGGTGACGGTCGTCGAGGGAGGCGCGCCTGTCGGATGCCTCATGCCGATCATCACGGAGGGCGATATCGCGGGATGCGTCGCGTCGGTGCGGGGAGAGGAGAGATCCCCCGTCGCGCCGGAGATCGAAGCAAAGCTCATTCAGACCGCCGCGAGCTTCCTCGGGAAACAGCTCGAAGCCTGAACAACCAAAAGGACCGGGATCCGCTCTGGAACTCCGGCCCTTTTCCGTTGTTTCGATTATTTCGTGATGGTGATCTTGTTGATGACGCCCGCCAGATCCGGGTCGATGCCGCGGACGATGGTCATGCAGCAGGCGAGGAGCTGGAAGAACATGACGGCGATCTGCGGGAAGGTGAATTCACATCCGGTCGCGGGAAGAACCACGGCGGTCGTGCCCTCGGGAGCTTCGGAGGCGTCGTCCGTCACCACGACTACGTCCGCTTCCACGTTCTGCAGCTTGGCGATGATGTCCTTCGAATCGCCGGAGGTGGCGCCTTTCGGAGAGAGGACGAACACGAGATCGCCGGGCTTCACCTGCGCGATGGGACCGTGGTGGAAGTCGGAGGTCGGATAGCCCTTCATCTTGAGCTTGTTGGTCTCGAGCATCTTGAGCGCGCCTTCGAGGGCGATGCAGTAGGAGATGCCGCGGCCGAGCAGGATCGCGCCGGGGATGTTCTGATATTTGGAGGCGAAGGCCATGATCTCGTCGTACTTCGTGTCCAGCATCTCCTGCGCCTTTTCGGGAAGAGCGCGGAAGGCGGCGAGCAGATCGTCGTTTCCGGCCCAGACAGCCGCGAGAGCGCCGAGGGTCGTCATCTGGGAGGTGAAGGTCTTCGTCGCCGCGATGCTCGCCTCATGACCGCATCCGCAGAAGAGGTGGAATTCGGCGCACTTCGCCATCGGAGAATCCTCGTTGTTCGTCAGGGCGACGGTGATGGCTCCGTCCTTCTTCGCGGATTCGAGGACCGCAAGCACGTCCTCCGCCTTGCCGGACTGGGAGACGCCGATCACGAGATTATCGGAGAGATCCACGTGGGCGCCGTATTTGGTGAAGACGGACGGCGTGCCGAGGGCGCAGGGAATCCCGGCAAAGATGCCGAAGAGGTACTGGGCGTAAACGCAGGCGTGGTCGGAGGTGCCGCGGGCCGCGAAGTAGATGTTCTTGACGCCGGCCGCTTTGGCTTTTTCTACGATCTGACGGATGACGGGAAGGTTGAGATCCACGACCTTTGCAAGGGCCGCGGGCTGTTCACGGATTTCTTTTTCGAGATTGATCATGACGGTACGCTCCTCTGAGTGAAATTGATTGAATGCGTTAAATTAAGGCGAGGGACCGCAGGATGAAGATCCCCGCGAAAATCGTCAGGACGCAGACCATCGTGGAGAGCAGAAGGATCTGCGCCGCCAGCTCGTGGTCGTTGTCCATTTTTTTTGCCATAATGTAGGAGGAAACGGCGGTCGGCGCGCCGAAGCAGATCAGCACGACGCCGAGGGCCGGACCGCGCAGTCCGAAGAGAGCCGCCCCCGTCACCGCGATCGCGGGAATGAGCAGCGTCCGGTTGAACGCTCCGAGAACGGCGTATCCGGCGCGTCCGCGGAGGCTTTCGGCCTTGAAGTTCGCGCCGAGGGACAAAAGGGCAAGGGGAGTGGTCAGGCCGGAGAGATAGTGCAGGGTCTTCGAGGCTGCCGTGACGATCGGGATCTTCCAGATCATGAAGGGCAGGCCGAGCACCACCCCGATGATGAGGGGATTGGTGACGATGGAACGGAGGATCGCTTTCAGGGTCTGACGGGAAAAACGATGTTCCCGGCTGCCTGAGAAGATCGAGAGGATCACGACGGAATAGGAATTGAACATCAGGATGACAAAGGGCATCGTGATGGCGATCACCTGTCCGCCGACCTCCCCGAACATATTCTGGGCAAGCGGGACGCCGAGGATGGCGAAATTCGAGCGGCAGGAGCCCTGGATGAAGGCCCCGCGCATTTTTGGATCCCGGACGACGAAAAGGCTTGCCAGGGACATGAGCGTGAAGCTGGCGGTCACCGCGATCACAAGATAGAGGATCAGCTTCGCGTCCCGGTTTTCTTCCAGCGAACTCTCGGCGACTTCGAGAAAGAGCATGACGGGCAGGCCGACCTTGAAGACCAACCAGTCCGCGATCTCGCAGAAGCCGTCCGTGATCTTTCCCGCCCGCTTCAGAGCCCATCCCAGCACTACGAGCAGGAAGATGGGCAGAATGGCGTTGACGCTGTACAGGAGATTGTCAAACATATCAGCTCTCCATCCCGTCGAAGAACCGGGTGATCCCCGTTGCGATGGCCTCCGCGACGGATTCCTGCCATTCCGGATCGACGAGCTTTTCCGCGTCCTGTTCGTTCGTGCAGAAGCCCAGTTCGATCAGGGCGGCGGCGGCGTGGGTGTCGCGGGTCACGGCGAGGGAGGCGTTGTCAGACGTGATCGGGTTGCATAGCTGGGTCGTGGCGGTGGTCTCCACCATTTCGTCGATGGCCTCCGCGATCTTTTCGGCCGCCGGTTCGTTCCAGTCGTTCCACTTCGAGCCGCTGATGTGGTTGTAGTAGACCTGCACGCCGCACGCGTAGGGATTTCCCGTCGTGTTGGTGTGGACGGACACGATGTAATCCGGCTCGAGGGCGTTCATCATGGCGACCCGCTCGTTCGGATTGAAGCGGTCGTTCCCGTCCCAGTTGAATTCCGCGGGGATCGTCTCTCCGTCGTGAGTCATGACGGTGCGGAATCCGCGGGCAGTCAGATCCTCGTTGAGAAGCCGGGCCACCGCGATGGTGATGTCTTTCTCCACCACGCCTTCCGGGAAAAAGCTGGTCTCCGCGTCCCCGCTGCCTCCGTCCTCAAAGCCGTGGCCGGGATCGATGCAGATCAGGGTGTCCCTCTGTTCGACGACCTTGGGCATGATCCGTCCGACGCCGGTGGCGGGCGAAGCGGGGGGCAGCGACACCGTCTCCGTCGTCACGCTGACTTCGGCGGGAGTCTCCGCTTCCGTTTTCCCGGACTCCGGCACCTTCGGCTCTTCTCTTCCCCTTCCGCATCCAAAAAGCAGCGCGGAAAGGAGCAGAACGAGCGTCAGAAGCGTCAGCTGCCCGGGCCTTTTGTGTAGATACAGCATAGATTCTCCGTTCCCGCCGCCCTGAGGTCAGCCGGGAATCCAGTCCGATGTTCTTATTTCTCCATGCCGTCAAAGAAACGGGCGATCCCGACGGCGATTGCGTGGGCCATGGACTGCTGCCAGTCTTCGTTCAGCATATTTTCCGCGTCCGTCTCGTTCGTGGCGAAGCCCATTTCGATGAGGCACCCCGCGGCGTGGGTGTCGCGCGTGACGGCATGGGAGGCGTCGAGGTAGGTGGTCTCGTTTTCCGTGCGGGTTGTGGCGGAAGTCAGGACGAATTCGTCGATTGCGTCCGCGATCTCCTCCGCGGCGGGCTTCGACCAGTCGTTCCATTTGGAGGCGCTCGTCAGATTATAGAACACGATCGCTCCGCAGGCGTCCGACGCGGCTGAATTGACGTGGATCGAAACCATGTAGTCCGGGTCGATGTAATTGATGAAGGCGGCGCGCTCGTCGGGATTGAAGCGCCAGTTCTGGTCCCAGTCGTATTCCGGCCGGTTCACGCCGTCGTGGGTCATCATCGTGCGGAAGCCCTGCTCCTGTAATTCAGCTTCCAGTTTCTTCGAGACGGCCATCGTCACCTCGCGTTCGCGCACGGGGAGATCGAGCCAGTAGCTGTTCTCGGCGTCCCCGTTTCCGGGATCGTCGAAGCCGTGGCCGGGGTCGATGAGGACAAGCTCCTCGCGCTCTCTGGAAGCGGAGGGCATCACCCTTCCGATCCCCGTCGCGGGAGAAGCGGGAAGGAGAACGACGTCTTCCACCCGTTTGATCTCCTCGACAGCTTCCGTCTCGGCGGGGACTTCCGGCTTTTTGCGGGAGCACCCCGGGAAACAGGAGAGGAGGAGAACGGAGGCCAGAGCGAAAGAACAGGCTTTCAGAACGGCCCGCGGAAGATGGGAGCAGGGGGTACGTTTACAGTGGCAATCCATACGCATACAGGTCCTCCGTCTGCCTTTTCGGGACAGGCGGGGAGGTGGTCTGACCGGGTCTGAAAAAGCTCAGTCCCGGTACTCGTTCGGCAGACAGACGGCGGGGACAACGGAGCGGATGTAGGACCGCAGGGCGTCCGTCGTCAGTCCTCGGATATAGTGTTCTCCGGCGAGCTCGTCGCGGTAGGAGGACAGGGGGAATACCTGAACCTCACGGCGTCCCGCTTCCATGTGGGTGAAGGTGGGGGTCAGGGTCACGTCGCGGACGGAAACGACTCCGCTGCGCAGATCCGCCGTGAAGGTAAAGATCCCTCCGGTCAGGTTCTCGTAGGAGGTGGCCGTCGACAGCAGATTGCCGAGGGAATAGGCGACGAGGGTCTTCCCGCCGTCCAGCCGCTCGAGCCAGTCCACCGATCCGACGGAGTTTCCGGTCCCGACGATCACGTCCGCCCCGGCTTCCGCCATATAATAGGCCGCGGCGCACTGTTCGCCCGAGGTCATGCCGGGAGTCCAGTCCGCCATGACGACGAGAAAATCGCTGTTTTCCGCTTCCTCGCCGATCCTCGCGTTCGCGGCGTCCGATCCGATGGGAAGGGCTTCCCCGCCCACGGCGAGCACGGAGACGTTCACTCCTTTTATCTCCGCCGAGAAAGCGTTCGTTCCGCCGGAGGCCGTGGAGATCCCCTCCATGCCGCAGTCCGCGATCAGGCCCTTCTCATCCTGCCACGCAAGAGTGTTGAGGACGTCGTATCCCGCCGCGGAAAGGGTTTCGAGGGCTTCGCGGGGAGTGCGGTGCGTGGGATCGCTGTCCCCCTTCGGATGGGTGGCGGAGGAGTCGAATCCCACGGTCACGTCCGCGACTTCGAGATTCCGGTAGACGCCGGAAAAGGTTCTGAGAAAGCTGTAATTCTGTCCCTCCCCCGCCTTCCTCGCCGCGTCCGTGATGATGAAGGTGTCGATCAGGATGTCGCCCGCGAACGCGAAGGTCACGACGGGTTCCACCGCTTCTTCTTCGGGGAGGGTGTATAGCTGCAGACCCGGAAGCTGTTCTCCGGCCTCCGCTTCCGCCGGTTTCCGGGCCTGTTCCAGCAGCCGGTCGGTGACGGGAAGGGGTTCGGGATCGGCTTCGCGCATTTCGAGAACGCCGCAGGAGGCGGAGAAAAGGGTCAGCAGGGAAAGGAGGACGGCGGCGATCCGTTTCTTCATGCGCATACCTGTCATATCAGCGCGCGGAGAGGACGTCCGCCTCGTATTTCTTCATCATCGGGACCCACGCGTCTCCGGCGGGAACACCCTGCATGTCGCAGTAGGCGTTCCAGACGAGGCCGAAGGGCAGGGTCTTGATCTCTTCCAGATAGGCGAGCCGGGAGGTGTAGTCGCCCTCCGCCTCGAATTTCTGGAGCATGGCGGTGGGTTCCAGGTTCGCCCAGAGCAGGGCCTTCTGCATGTTGCGGGTGCCGATGGCCCAGCAGGCGATGCGGTTGATCGAGCCGTCGAAGAAGTCGAGGCCGATGCGGACCCGCTTTTCGTATCCGCCGCGCATAATCTCGCAGGCGATGGCTTTCAGTTCGTCGTCAAGGATCACGACATGGTCGGAATCCCAGCGGACCGGGCGGGAGACGTGGAGCATCACGCCGTCGAGATACTGGAGGGTGGCGGAGAGCTTGTCGGAGACGAATTCGGTCGGATGGAAGTGGCCGGTGTCGAGGGTGAGCATGACGTCATGCTTCAAGGCGCATCCCATGTAGAACTCGTGGGAGCCGATGGTGCAGCTCTCGAGCCCGATGCCGAAGAGCTTCGATTCGACGGAGTCGAGGTTGTATTCCTTCGGGATGTCGAGGGCGAAGATCTCGTCATAGGAGCGGGCGAGGTTCTCTCTCTTCTTCTTGCGGTTGACGGGGGTGTCCTTGAATCCGTCGGGGACCCAGAAATTGTTGCAGGAGGGGATCCCGAGGGCTTTGCCGAAGGACGCGGAGATCTTGCGGGACTGGATGCCGTGTTCGACCCAGAATTTGCGGATCCCTTCGTCGTCGGAGCTCAGGGTGAAACCGTCGGCGGAAAGGGGATGGGAGAAGAAGGTGGGGTTGAAGTCAAGGCCGAGGCCGTTTTCCTTCGCCCAGTCGATCCAGGAGGCGAAGTGCTCCGGGCCGATCTCGTTCCGCGCGACTTTCTTTCCGCCCGCGTCCAGGTAGATGGCGTGGAGGGAGAATTTCTTCTTTCCGGGGATGAGGCTCGAGGCGAACTCGAAGTCTTTTCTCAGCTCGTCGATGTTACGGGCCTTTCCGGGGTAATTGCCGGTGGACTGGATGCCGCCCGTGAGGTCGCCGTCGACGGCTTCGAATCCCGCTACGTCGTCGCCCTGCCAGCAGTGGACGGAAACGGGGGTCTCGGCGGTCTTTTTCAGCGCTTCGTCGACGTTGACGCCGTATTTGCCGTATACGCCGCGCGCGATTTCAAGGGCTTTTTCCGTGTTCAGCATAGATGTAATCTCCTTTTTTCGGAATCTTTTATGAGCGGGAGCCGGTCATTCCCCGATCAGGCCGAGGAATCTGCCGTATGCGTCGTCCCACGCAGAGGCGGAAGCGGCGTCCGGCTCGTATTCTTTGATCTCAAACGAGGAGCGGATCACGCGGCGCGCTTCCCACATGTCGGAGAGTTCGCCTGCCGCGATCGCCTGCATCGCGATGTTGCCGAGAGTCGTCGCCTCGACGGGTCCCGCGGAAACATGCCGGTGGGAGGCGTCCGCCGCGAACTGGGAGAGCATTTCCTCCTTGGTGCCGCCGCCGACGATGTTGATGACCGGGTATTTGCGGCCCGTCATCTCCTCGAGCTTTTCCGCCGTCCAGCGGTACCGCAGGGCGAGGGACTCGAAGATGCACCGCACGATCTCGCCGATGCTTTCGGGGACGTGCTGGCCGGTCTTTTCGCAGTATTCGCAGATCCTCTTCGGCATATTGCCGGCGGAGGAGAAGAGCGGGTCGTCGGGGTTGATGAGGGACTGGAGGGGCTTCGAGGCGAGGGCCTGTTCGGAGAGCTCGTCAAAGGTGAAGCTCTTCCCTTCCCGCTTCCACTGACGGCGGGATTCCTGTTCGATCCAGAGGCCCATGATATTTTTGAGTACGCGGATCGTGCCGAAGACGCCGCCCTCGTTCGTAAAGTCGTATTTTTCGGAGAGATCCGTGAGGACCGGTTCCGGGGATTCGATGCCCATGAGGGACCAGGTCCCGCTGGATATGTAGAGGAATCCGTCGTTCTCCGCGGGCACGCTCAGCACGGCGGAGGCGGTATCGTGACCCGCGACTTTCAGCACGTGCGCTCCTGTGTTCCCGGTCTCCTCTTCGACGGAGGGAAGCAGGCCGCCCATGTCGCAGCCGGGCTGGACGATGGGACAGAGGAGCCTTTCGGGCACGCCGCATTTCGCCAGCAGATCCCGGGCATAGTCCCGCTTCTTCGCGTCAAGCACCGCGCCGGTGGAGACGATGGTGTATTCGCTGCTCTTCTGCCCGGTCAGCAGATACCCGAGCAGGTCGGGCATGTGGAGCAGGGTCTCGGCGTTCTCCACCACCCACGGACGGTCCCGCAGGTCCGCCGCGATCTGGAAGAGGGTGTTGAAGTTCAGGGACTGGATGCCGGTGATCCCGTAGATCTCGCTCCGGGACGCCATCTTTTCAAAGACATAGTCCATGATCTTCTCGTTCCGGGCGTCGCGGTAGTGGTAGGGGTTCGAGAGCAGGGTCCCGGACTTGTCGAGATAGCCGTAGTCCACGCCCCAGGTGTCGATGCCGACCGAGGAGATCCCCTCGGCGTGGGAGGCTTTCAGAATCGCCGTCTTGATTTCAAACAGAAGCCGGAGCGTGTCCCAGAAGAACCCGCCGGGCATGGACACCGGATCGTTCGAAAACCGGTGAATCTCTTCGAGCGTGAATCTCTCTCCGTCGAATCCGCCGATGATGCCCCGTCCGCTGGATGCGCCGAGGTCTACGGCAAGCATTTTCTTCGTCGCCATGCTTCATCCTCCAAAGATTGTCAGATCTGTTCCGTCTTTTCAGAGGGACTGGGAATTCCGCGGCAGGCACCAGCGCAGATGTTCCACTGCCGCCGCGAATGCCTCCGACGCCGTCGCGTAAGCGTTGCCGAGGGCGGTGTGGGCCTGACCCGCTTCCAGCTTGTCGAGCCCCGCGAACACTCTGAGGTGGGGCTCCACGGTGAGCACAAAGTCCCCGGTCCGGGTGAGATTCAAAACCGAAAGGATCTCCGGCACCCCGCCGACGCCCATGCCCGAGGGGACGATGGTCCCGGCCGGGAGCGCGTCCTTGATGTGCATGTAGGTGATGCGTGTCTTCAATAATTCATAGGCGTCCGGGAAGGGCTTCGCGCCGCACTGGACGAAGTTCGCGGGATCGAAGACGCATCCGAGCCGTCCCGGGAATTCCGCAAGAAGTTCCGCGCAGCGTTCGGGGGTGTCGCCGTAGATCCCCTTTTCGTTTTCGTGGCAGAGCTGGACTCCGTATCCGTCGGCAGCGTCGAGCATCTTCCCGATCCGATCGAACACTTCGCCGCGGTATTCCTCGTACTTCCCGTCCGGGATGTAGAAGGAGAACATGCGGATCCGCCCGGTCCCGAGCACGCCCGCCAGTTCGCAGGTATTTTTCAGCTTGTCCAGATGGGGTTCCATCGGGTCGGTCACGGAAATCTTGCCGAGGGGCGAGCCGATCGACGATACCGTGATCCCGTGGGCGTCGAGCTTGCGGCGCACTTCGGCGGCTTCCGCGGGCGTCAGGTCGGAGACGCTCGTGCCGTCCACGTTGCGCAGCTCCGTCATTCTGACGTGATTGGCGAGCAGGCCTTCGATCTGTTCGTCAAGGTTCGGGGAATACTCGTCGGAAAACGCGCTGATTCTGAATCTGACCATATTGCCGTATCTCCGTAAATTTCTTTTTCTGTTTCATTTTCATTCGCGCCGATCCGGGTCCCTCCCGCCGGAAAAGCGGGCATGAACGGACGCGGAACGGCTCCGATCCTTCTCGCGGCACGCGGAAAAAAGTCCCTTTCGCGCGGATTCGGGAGCAGAATCGTCTTATTATAGCACTC
>CACZNC010000041.1 GCA_902782445.1 uncultured Ruminococcus sp. | reverse complement strand
CGTTATTGGTCTAGCCTGTCCTTTTCCCATTTCAGAAGTTCTTGCCAGGCTTCTTTCAAGAAGCCGCGTTTTCCCTTTTAGTTTGAGATTAGTATCAGTCCGCTTTGCCGGAGTTTCTCGGAATGCCCGGATATTGCGCATCCCCTTGCATTCGTCCGGCGGAGCGGGGAAATCGCCTGTTCCCGAATCGTCCCCGTGAAGACAGACTCCATCCGGTTCCGTCACAGGATCCCCCGCTCCCGGAACTGTTTCCGCAAATTTTCCGCGCCCTCGAAGACGATGCCCTCCATCCCTGCCGCCCGGGCTCCTTCGATGTTCGCGGCAACGTCGTCGACAAAGAAGCTTTCCTCCGCCCTCAGCCCGAATTCGCCGAGGAAGACGCGGAAGATCTCCGGATCCGGTTTCAGAAGTCCATGCTCCGCGGAGATGAATTCTCCCGTGAAGTATTTGAAAGCCGGGATCATGGATTTGAATTTGTGGAACGCGAACCCGACGTTCGAGAGCAGGTAGAGCGGATATCCCTTATCCGAGAGATCCCGCGCCAGTTCCTCCATCCCCGGGACGGGACCGGTCAGCTCGTACCAGCGGACCAGACGCGCGGCCTCGGGTTTCAGCCGGTCCGGGAGCCTTGCCCGCGCCGCCGCGATCATGCCGTTTTCGTCGATCTCCCCGCTGTCCTGACGCCGCCAGTCCGGGGAGCCGTAGACCGCGCCGTACAGGATCCGGCCGTCCTCTCCGGGATAGAGCCGGAGGGCGGTTTCGGGCTCCCAGCGGTAGAGCACCCCGCCCATGTCGAATACGAGATTGCGGATCATGGCTCAGCTTCCTCCGCCGCGCCGCCGATCCCGAAGACCTCGGCACCCTGCTCGAGCACCCGACGGGCGACGACCCAGTGCCCCGCCTCGGTGGGATGAACGCCGTCCCAGAGCCAGTATTTCGATCCGTCCGCCTCCGCACGCTTCCGGAATTCCTCCTGCAGGGGAACGAACACCGCGCCGAACTCCCCGGCGATCTCCTTCACCGTCGGACGCAGGACCTCCATCACGCGGATCCAGTTTTCGTCCTCGGAAAGATGGAAGGGTTCCAGCAGGATGAACTTCACCCCGGGCGAGACCCGCTTCGTCTCCGCCAGCAGTTCCCGGTAGACCTTGCCGTAGGTCTCCTCCGTGAACTCCCCCCGTACGATGGCCGCGCAGTCGTTCACCCCGATGAGCAGCGCGAGGACGTCCGGCTTTTCGTCGAGGCAGTCCTTCTGCCAGCGGGCTTTCAGGCGGAGCACATTGTCCCCGGACACGCCCCGGTTGACGCAGACATAGCGGCGGGGATATTCCCCCATGAGTTTTCCCGTCACCATGTACGCCCAAGAATGCCCGATCTGATGGTTCAGATCCCAGCGCGACGCCTCGTCCTTGTACCGGTTGCCGTCCGTGATGGAATCTCCCTGAAACAGGATCTTCATATTCTTCACCTCGTTCGTTTATTCGGATTTCTCCTCCGCGGTCCTTCTTCCTCCGCGCTTTTCCGCCCTCTTTATCCGGTAGAGCTCCTCCGCGGCGATGCGGGTCTTCGCCACCACGTCCTCCCCGTTCTTCGGGAAGCAGTAGTACAGGACCTTATTGTCCCCGACGCAGATCATGTCCCCGATCTCGTACCAGAAATAGTCGGCGTAAAGGCCGTAGGAGGCGAGGGGGGACTGCCGGTAATGCAGTCTGCCGCCGCATCCTTCGAGGGAGAATCCCTCCGCGTCGTGGCAGAGCCGCCCTTCCCCCACCCGGTACACGCATTTCATGTTCACCATCATGAGGATGTCCACGGGGATGTCGAGACGGTAGGTCCCCTCCTCCAGTTCCCGGCGCACGCATTCCCGCTCCCAGCGGTACCAGTCCGGCACGTGGTCGAAAGCTGCCTCCCCGTCCTTCGCCGCGAGACGTCCGTACTCGTCGAGCTCGTAGGTTCTCCCGCAGGCTTCGCACCTCAGCTCCGTCCCCCGCCCGACCGTCCGTCCTTCCGCGAGGCAGTGGGGGCATTTGTATAGGACCCGGTTGAGCCCGTCGGCCCGGGACGGCTCGTCGATCTTCACCCGGTTTTCCTGCTGCCAGCGGAAATTGTCGAAATCGAACTGCTCCGCGAGGATCATGTTGATCTCCTCCGCCGATTTTTCCCGGATCTCCTCCGGCGAAAGCAGATAGGTCATCGTCGCCGAGACCTTCACCTTCCGCAGCTGGAGATTGTTGTAGAGGGGATCCCTTGCGAAGGCCCCGTATGTGCGGATCATGACCACGGGGACCCCGAGGAGCCTGACCGCGCCGCCCACGGAATCCGGCAGGGGAGTCGCGCACCCGTCGAAGGTATAGCTGGCCTCCGGGTACATCAGGACCGAGCATCCGAGCTTTTTCACGGAATACGCCATGTCCTTGAGCAGAGTGAGGTCCGGCACGAATTTCGCCGTGGGGACGCATCCGATGTGCCGCATGAGCCATTCTTTGCCTACAAAGCCGTCGGAGGTGCAGACGATGTTGAAGGGCCGCGGATAGAGCAGGGTCGAGGCGATTTTCAGATCAATGAAGCTCGAATGGTTCATCAGCACGAGGCAGGGTTCCTTCGGGCCGAGCTTCTCCATCCCGATTTTTTCGACCGTGAACTGCGTGTCACGGAGATCCCCCGCCGACACGGTTTTGAGCAGCCACCGGAAGAAGGGAGCGGGCTTCACGGGGTGCCTGTGCGCCGTCTTCGACTGTGCGAGAACCGCTTCGTAATCCATTTCCCTCACTTTGATTTTCATGCCGTCACCTCGATGGACCGCGCGGATCCGCAGTCCCGGAAAGACCCGCGCCGCTTTTACCCCTATTGTACACGAAAGACGGCGGTTTTGCAAGAGCGGATCGTTCTTTTCCGCAGCGATCCTTCCTGCCGCTCCGGCCGGGTCTTGCAGAAACGCGGAGGGCGTGGTATAATGGTCCCGTACAGACAGAAGAAAAACGGGGGGGATATCGGATGAAAACCGCGGTCATCACGGGCGCGGCGGGGGGAATGGGCTCCGCGGCGGCGAAACGGCTGATCTCCGAGGGCTGGACGGTCTGGGGGCTGGATCGGAGAAATCCGGAGGACATTCCAGGCCTGCGCTTCATTGAAACCGATCTCACGGACCCGAAGTCCCCGGCGGAAGCGGCCCGGATCCTTGGCGAAAACGGCACGCGGATCGACACGGTGATCCACATGGCGGGGATCTACGATCTCAATTCCCTCGTGGAGATGCCGGAGGAGGACTGGACGCGGATCTTTGCGGTCAACCTCTCCGCCGCCTACCGGATCAACCGGGAACTGCTCCCGCTTTTCGCGGAGGGTGCGATGATCGTGATCGTCTCAAGCGAGCTCGCGCCCCTCGATCCCCTGCCCTTCACCGGGATCTACGGCGTCACCAAAGCGGCGCTCGAAAAATACGCTTATTCCCTCGGGATGGAGCTCCAGCTGCTGGGCCACCGGGTGACCGTGATCCGTCCGGGGGCCGTCGACACGGGACTGCTCGGGGTCTCCACGGACCGGCTGGACCGCTTCTGCCGCACGACAAAACTCTACCCCCGCGGCGCGGAGAAGATCAGAAAGATCGTGGACCGGGTGGAGTCCCGGAAGATCCCGCCCGAGAAGATCGCCGCCCTCGTCTCAAAGATCCTCTCCTCGAAGCGTCCCCGCCGGATGTACCGGATCAACCGCAATCCGCTCCTTCTGATGATGAACGCGCTCCCGGACGGCGTTCAGCACGCTCTGATCCGGGCCCTGCTTAAAAAGTGAGGCACCGGGGTTGACTTCTCTCCCCGGAAGAACTATAATGAAGGCGGTCCCTCTTCTGCAAATCCGACACCTTCCAATCACATGAGGCACGACATGAAAAGAACGATTTGTTCGATCCTGATCCTCTCCCTGCTCCTCTGCTCCCTCTTCGGATGCTCCGCTCCCGAGGCAGAACCGGATGCGGCTCCGGAGGCTCAGGATCCGTCCGAAATTCCCGAAATCGCCGAAACCGAGCCGGAGACCCTCTACCCGAGCGACGGTCTGCCGAAGGATCTCTCCTTCGACGGCACGACGGTCACGACCTTCGGATGGTCCGGCCCCGTACTCGTGGAGTTTTACGTCGAGGAACAGAACGGCGAGATCGTCAACGACGCGATCTTTGCCCGGAATCTGGCGGTGGAAGAGCGGCTCGGCATCACCCTCGAATACCACCTGGAACCCGGAGCCTACGATCAGCGGAACGACTGGGTGAGAGTCCTCAGCACCAGCATCACGGCGGGGGACGGAGCCTACGACATTTCCGGCGGATATTCGATGGCCGGGGCGTCCCTCGCGTCGAAGGGCATGTGCGTGCCGCTGAACGATCTCGACTATCTGGATTTCACGAGACCCTGGTGGCCGGCCTCCCTGCTGGACGAGGCGACCTGCGGCGGCAAGCTCTATTTCTGCTCCGGCGACATTTCGACCTACATGATCTACTACCTCTACGGCGTGTACTTCAATCAGGACCTGCTCGCGGAGTATGAGGAACTGGAAAATCCCTACGATCTCGTCCAGAGCGGGACGTGGACCCTCGACAAAATGGCCTCTATGGCCGGCGGCGTCTACGTCGATCTGAACGGCGACGGGACGAAGGACTTCGGAGACCGCCTCGGGTACATCACATACTCGATTTTCGTGGATCCCTTCTTCTTCTCCTGCGGCCTGCGCACCACGGAGAAGGACGAGAACGACATCCCCTATCTCTCGCCCCTGTTCAGCGGGGAAAAGGCCCACACGGTCCTCGAAAAAGTCGTGGAGATGGTGAACAGAGAGGGGTGCCTCGTCGGCAACGGCGCGGAGCAGATCGAACCTTCCTACAGCGTGTTCAGGGAAGGGCGGGGCCTGTTCTGCTCCCACGAGCTGACCTACGCCGTCAACTATCTCCGGGACACCACGTTCACCTACGGCATCGTCCCCTATCCGAAGTTCGACGAGGAACAGCAGAACTACGTGACGATCACCTCCTTCCCCTATACCCTCTACGGCATCCCGATCGACGCGAGGGATCCCGCCATGTCCGCGGCCGTCCTCGAGGCGATGGCGTCGGAGAGCTTCCGCACCGTGTCCCCCGCCCTGTTCGAAAACGCCTTCAAGGTGAAATACGCCCAGGACGAGCAGTCCTCCCTGATGTACGACCTCATCCGCTCGACGGTCTCCTTCGACTTCGGGCGCGTGTTCAACAACGACCTCGGCGGCCTGACCTATTCCCTCTTCCGCAGCGCGGTGGTCGGCGGAAACACCAACTGGGCCTCCACCATCAAGGCGAACGAAAAGGTCCTCAACAAACAGCTCGACAAACTCACCAAATCCCTGCTCGGAGAATAATGCCCCCGCGGCATACAGGAGGAATCATCATGCGCTTTCAGGCAGATCACGACCTTCACATCCACTCCTATCTCTCCCTCTGCTCGAACGACCCGGCCGAGAATCCGGCAGCCATCCTCGCCTACGGGGAAGAAAACGGCTTCACGACCCTCTGCCTCACCGACCACATGTGGGATCCCGCGGTGCCGGGCGCGTCCGGGTGGTATGCCAAACAGCCCTATGAGAGGACCCGCACGATCCTGCCCCTGCCCCAGTCCGACAAGGTCCGCTTCCTCTTCGGATGCGAAACGGACATGGACCGGCATACGGTGATCGGCGTCTCGAAGGCCGTCGCGGAGGAGCTCGACTTCATCATCGTCCCGACGACCCACCTGCACATGGACGGCTTCACCCTCGACGGAAGCGAACAGGCCGATGAACGGGCAGCGCTCTGGATCAGCCGGTTCGACGCCCTGCTCGACGCGGATCTCCCCTTTCACAAGGTGGGCGTCGCGCACCTGACCTGCGGTCTGATCTGGCGGAACCGGTATCTCGAAGTCCTCGAGAAGATCCCGGACGCCGAATACCACCGCCTGTTCGAACGCGCGGCGAAATGCGGGATCGGGATCGAGCTCAACTTCCCCGCCCTGCACATGGACGAGAGGTGCGCCGAACTGACGCTCAAGCCCTATCGGATCGCCCGGGAGGAGGGGTGCCGCTTCTATCTCGGATCGGACGCCCACACCCCGGCGGAACTGGCGAAGGCAAAGGCGAATTTCGAGGCGATCATCGACCTGCTCGGCCTGACGGAGGACGACAAGATCCCGCTTCTGACGGGAGGGGTCTCATGAGGAAGACCACCGGCGTACAGATCGTCATGCCCCAGCACTGCAACGGCTACAAAAACCCCCGTCTCTTCGGCGGCCAGATCATGGCGTGGATCGACGTCATCGGCGCGGTGGCGGCCCGGCGGTACACGGGGAGCGCGGTGACGACCGTCTGCGTCGACAATCTGAGCTTTCTCAAGCCTGCGTTTCTGAACGACACCGTGGTGCAGGAGGCGTCCGTCACCTGGACCGGGCACACCTCCCTGGAGGTCCGTGTGGACAGCATGGTAGAGCGGCTCGACGGATCGCGGGAGCTCATCAACCGGGCCTATCTCGTCTTCGTCGCGCTGGATTCGGAGGACCGCCCCGCTCCCGTCCCGGCGTTCGTCCCCGAGACGGAGGAGGAAAAGGCGGAGTACCGGAACGCGGAGATCCGCCGCAAAAACCGCATGGCGATGAAAGGCTGACGGCTTGTCCGAATCGGAATCATACCGGATCCTCTTCTTCTGGGGGATCCGGTTTTCTGCGTCCCCGCACGGAAAAGCGGAAAAATCGTTCTCCGCCGTTCTCCCCGCCGAAATTCCTCTTGCATCGGAGGCCGATCCGTGCTACAATGAAGCATCACCCCCACCCGCCCGCCGAAAGGATGCCCCATGAAGAACCTGACCATCGGACTGCTCGCCCACGTGGACGCCGGAAAGACCACGCTGGCGGAAGCCCTGCTCTATACCGCCGGAAAGATCCGCAAGCCCGGCCGCGTGGACTGGCGCAACACCTATCTCGACACCCACGAGCTGGAACGGGAGCGCGGCATCACGATCTTTTCGAAGGAAGCGCGCTTCGAGACCGGCGGGATCCGCGTCACCCTGCTCGACACCCCCGGGCACGCCGATTTCTCCGCCGAGGTGGAGCGAACCCTGCGGGTGCTGGACTACGCGGTCCTCGTTGTCAGCGGATCCGAAGGGGTTCAGGCGCACACGGAGACCCTCTGGGAACTGCTGGAACGCTACCGGGTGCCCGCCTTCCTCTTCGTCACGAAGATGGACGTCTCCCAGATATCCCGGGCGGATCTGATTTCCTCCGTCACCTCCCGCCTCTCCCCCGCCGCCGTGGATTTTTCGAAAGCCGGATCCGATCCCGCCTTCGACGAGAAGATCGCCCTCTGCGACGAGGAGCTTTTCGAGCGGTACATGGCGGGCGGCGCGATCACCACCGAAGACCGGGCGCGGCTGGTGAAGGAGAGGAAGCTCTTCCCCGTCTTCTTCGGCAGCGGACTGAAACTCGAGGGGATCGGGGACTTTCTCGAAGCCCTCGGGGAACTGACTCTCGAGTCCGTCTTCCCCGGAGAATTCGGCGCGCGGGTGTACAAGATCGGGCACGATTCCGCGGGCGGGCGGCTGACGTGGATGCGGGTGACGGGCGGGACGCTCAGAAACCGGCAGACGGTCCGGTATGAGATCCCCGGGCAGAGCGAGCCCTTGGAGGAGAAGATCACGGGGATCCGGCTCTATTCCGGGACGCGGTTCGATACGGCGGAGAGCGTGAACGCCGGAGAGGTCTGCGCCGTCGCCGGTCTTTCCGCCACGTACAGCGGGCAGGGACTGGGGATCGAGAGCGCGTCCGGGTCCCCTCTTCTCGAACCGGTGCTGAGCTACCGCCTTGCCCTGCCCCCCGACGCCGACCCGCAGATCCTTCTGCCGAAATTCCGCGCGCTGGAGGAGGAAGAACCCCTGTTGCGCCTGGTGTGGAACGAACGCTACGGGGAGATCCACGCCCAGCTCATGGGACAGGTGCAGACCGAGGTGGTCTCCCGGCTGATCGCGGACCGCTTCGGCGTGGAGGTCTCCTTCGAGGACGGACGGATCCTCTATAAGGAAACGCTCTCCGCCCCGGTGGAGGGGATCGGGCATTTCGAACCGCTCCGGCATTACGCGGAAGTGCATCTTCTGATGGAACCCCTGCCCCCGGGAAGCGGACTCGTCTTCGGGACCGCCGTTCCGGAGAGCTATCTCGAAAAGAACTGGCAGAGACTGATCCTCACCCACCTCGAGGAAAAACAGCACCTCGGCGTACTCACGGGATCCCCCGTCACGGACATGAAAATCACCCTGGCGGCCGGGAGAGCACACCTGAAACACACCGTCGGCGGGGACTTCCGGGAGGCCACCTACCGGGCGGTGAGGCAGGGGCTCATGACAGCGGCGTCCCGCGGGAACTGCGTCCTGCTCGAACCCTTTTACGCCTTCCGCCTCGAGGTCCCCGGGGAGAACGTCGGCCGCGCGATGGCGGATATCCTCGCCCGGTCCGGGGTCTTTACGGAGCACGAGGCGGTCCCCGGCGTGTCGGTGCTGGAAGGGCGGGCCCCGGTCTCGACGGTCGGAGACTACGCGAAGGAGGTCGCCGCCTACACCCACGGACGGGGACGCTTCACCTGCCGGGCGGACGGCTATTCCCCCTGCCACAACGCCGAGGAAGTGATCCGGTCCCTCGCCTACGATCCCGAGGCGGACGTGGAGAACACCCCGGCCTCCGTCTTCTGCTCCCACGGCGCGGGGATCGTGGTCCCGTGGATGTGGGTCCCCCGGTACATGCACCTCGAAGGCCTGCGCCTCGGGGAAGAGGACGCGCCCGCCGAAGAACCGGATCCCGAAGAGGCCGAACGCGCCGCGAGACTGATCCGCAAAAACCTCGATCTCGACGAAAAGGAGCTCGAGGCCATCATGGAGCGGGAATTCGGGCCCATCCGCCGCCGGGTCTACGGGGAGGCGAAAACGGACCTTCCCTTCGCGCCGGACATCCGCACGCCGAAATACAGAAAATCCCTCTACATCGTCGACGGCTACAACGTCATCTTCGCCTGGGACGAGCTCTCGAAGACCGCCTCCCACGACCTCGACACGGCGCGGCGAGACCTGCTCGGCATTCTCGCAAACTACCGCGCGTTCACCCACCGAGAGATCATCGTGGTGTTCGACGCCTACAACGTGAAGGGCGGCGAGGAGCACAAGGAGGAGATCGACGGCCTCCACGTCGTCTTCACGAAGGAAGGGGAACTGGCGGACACCTACATCGAGCGGCTGATCTACGAGATCGGAAAGGACCAGAACGTCCGCGCCGTCACCTCCGACGGGTTGATCCAGCTGCAGGCGGTCCGGTCCGGGGTCCTGCGTCTCTCCGCCCGGGAATTCCGCGAAGAGGTCCTTGCGGTCGACGCGGATATCGCCGATTATCTCAGAAAACTGCGGGAGGGTCGGGGGTGATATCCCCGGGAGTCCCCGCTTGACAGCACTCCTTCCGCGTGCTATAATAAGACAGACCCTGTAAGATCAACATCCAGAGCCGAAAATATAACTGAAAAGGAGCGATCCAACATGAAGAAATTCAAATGTCTCCTCTGCGACGAGATCTTTGAGGCCGAGAGTCTCGAAGAAGCCGTCTGCCCCCTCTGCGGCGCGACCGGGGACGACCTCGTCGAAATCGCCGAAGAGGCCGCCGAGCCCGCCGCGAAGTCCAATCCCTACGCCGGGACCCAGACCGAAAAGAATCTGGAAGCCGCGTTCGCCGGCGAATCCCAGGCCCGCAACAAGTACACCTATTTCGCCTCCGCCGCGAAAAAGGAAGGCTACGAGCAGATCGCGGACCTCTTCCTGAAAACCGCCGAAAACGAAAAAGAACACGCGAAAATGTGGTTCAAGGAACTGAAGGGGATCGGCTCCACCGCCGAGAACCTCAAAGCCGCGGCCGACGGCGAGAACTTCGAATGGACCGACATGTACGAGGGATTCGCCAAGACCGCCGAGGCCGAGGGATTCCCGGAGCTCGCGAATAAATTCCGCGGTGTCGCCGCCATCGAGAAGCACCACGAGGAACGCTACCGCGCGCTGCTCGCCAACGTGGAGACGGCAGCCGTGTTCGAAAAGAGCACGGTGAAGGTCTGGGAATGCCGGAACTGCGGACACATCGTCGTCGGCACGAAGGCCCCCGAAGTCTGCCCCGTCTGCTCGCACCCCCAGAGCTATTTCGAGATCAGCGCGGAAAACTATTGATCGGACAGTTCCCCCGCGCCGCCCCGCCCATTATTAATACTAATCTCAATCAAAAAGGAAACGCGGCTTCCCCGAAGAAGCCTGGCAAGAACTCCTGAAATGGATAGGGACAGGCTATTCCAATAATGTGTAGTAGAAACCTTGGCACACCAATATAGCCATCCAACCTTATCAGAGTTATCGCACGCGAGCTCACATGTTACAGTTGACGTAAGCGAGAATTCCCGAAGGGATTCTCGGGGGTGGGATGGTTGATGTCATGTTTGGATAAATGGTATTCCCACCCCGCTGTTCGCCTTCTACATCTCGCGTTCGAAACCCATTTAGTTAGCTTCTTAGCTTGAGAATGGTATAAACATCACAGGACCGTTCGGATCGGATGAAAATCCCCTCCGGGCGGTTTTTCCTGTTTTTGCCGCCCGCTCTTGCATTTCCACGGGGAATCCTGTATAATGGAGGGCGGACAACGAATCTTTGAAAAATCGAGGCTGACATGAAAACCATCGCGCTCACCGCGTCCACCATAGAAAAAGGATACAAGCTGTACAGCCGCTACGTGAATTTCGTCCTGCTCGGGGGAGAGGCGGTCGGGGAAACCGTTCTGCCGGTGATCCTGCCCTTCACGGAGGACGAGGGAGTGATCCGCGGGTATGCCGAAGAATTCGACGGCTATCTCTGCACCGGCGGGGACGACGTGGATCCCGCGTACTACGGCGAAGAGCGGCATCCGAAATGCGGCGAGGGAGAGCCGGAACGCGACCGCTTCGAGCTGGCCCTGCTCCGGGAACTGATCGCCCGGGACCGCCCCGTCTTCGGGATCTGCCGGGGGATCCAGGTCATGAACGTCGCGCTGGGCGGTACGCTCTGGCAGGATATTTCCGCCGAGGTCATCGGAGAGGAATCCCCCCACTGGCTGGACACCCCGGACGGACGCCGCCACACGGTCTACCCCTCGGGCTCCCTCGCAGACCTGTTGGGCTCCTCCGAGATCCTCACCAACAGCTACCACCATCAGGCGGTGAAGGATCCGGGGGACGGACTGAAGATCCGCGCCCGCTCCCACGACGGGCTGATCGAGGCGGTGGAATCCGAGAAGCTGACCTATTACAAAGCCGTCCAGTGGCACCCGGAGATCTCCCCGGACGAGGTCAGTATGAAACTGATTTCGAACTTTCTCAAGAGCTGCCGCCGCGGTTGATCCCGGCAGGCGAAAACGGAGGCCAACATGAACCGAGAACTGTATGAAACCGTCACCTCGCACCGCCATCGGGAACTGAGGCGGGAGCCCCTGCCCGATCTGAGCGCGGAGTATGCCGCGAAGAACCTCTCCCCCCGGGCCCGCATGTCCGACCGCTTCTGCCGCCTGATGAACGCGGAGACGCCCCATATCCTCCCGGGGCAGAAGATCGTCTTTCTGCGCACCGTCCCGAAGCCTTACGACTGCTTCACCGAGGCCGAATGGGAGGATATCAGGTCGAAGCACTTCATCCACGAGCTCGGGTATATCTCGAACATCTGCCCGGACCACAGCTTCCTTTTGAAAACGGGACTACTGGCTGCGAAGGATTTCGCGGACGAATACGGGAAGGCGGACATCGACGCGCTCCTCGACCTTGTCGCCCGCTACCGGGACGAAGCGCTCCGCATCGGACGAAAAGACGCGGCGGAGGTGCTCGAACGGGTCCCGGCCTATCCTGCGAGGACCTTCCGGGAGGCGCTCCAGTTCTTCCGCATCGTCCACTTCGCGCTCTGGGCCGAGGGGAATTATCACAACACCGTGGGGCGGTTCGACAAGTGGATGATGCCCTATCTGCGGGCGGATCTTGACGGGGGAAGGATCACGAAGGAGGAGGCTTACGAACTGCTTCTCGACTTCTTCCTCTCTTTCAACATCGACTCCGATCTCTACAACGGCATCCAGCAGGGGGACAACGGGCAGTCGATGATGCTCGGCGGGGACGACGGCGCGGGCGGGCAGATCTGGAACGACCTCACCGATATGTGCCTCCGGGCTTCCGGGGAACTCAGGCTGATCGACCCGAAGATCAACCTGCGGGTATCCGCGAAAACGCCGCTTTCGGTCTACGAGGAAGGGACGAAGCTCACGAAAGTGGGACTCGGCTTCCCCCAGTATTCGAACGACGACACGGTGATCCCCGCGCTGATCGGGCTGGGCTACGATCCGGCTGACGCCGCGGATTATACCGTCGCCGCCTGCTGGGAGTTCATCATCCCCGGCAAGGGCATGGAGATCGCCAACATCGGCGCCATGAGCTATCCCCTCGCCGTGGACCGGGCTTTCCGCGCTTCCCTGAAAACCTCCCCGACCTTCGAAGATTTCACGGCGGCGGTGGAGCGGGAGATCCGGGCGGAAGTCGACGAAATCACGGCGAAGGTGAAGGATCTCTGGTTCGTGCCCTCTCCCTTCCTCGATCTGCTCTACGGCGGGCGGGACATTTCGAAGGGAAACAAATACAACAATTTCGGCATCCACGGGACGGGGATCTCCTGCGCCGCGGATTCCCTTACCGCGATCAAAAAATACGTCTACGACGAAAAATCCGTCTCGCCGGAGGAATATCTCGCCGCCGTGGACACGGATTTCGAGGGATATGACGAACTGCTCCACCGTCTGCGCTACGAGACCCCGAAAACCGGATCCGCCGACGGGGAGGCCGACCGCTGGCTCGTCTGGCTGACGGAGGCGTTCCGCCGGGCCGTCGACGGAAGGACGAACGAACGGGGCGGGATCTGGCGCGCGGGCACGGGATCGGCGATGTTCTATCTCTGGCACGCGGCGGAGATCGGGGCTTCCCCGGACGGACGGCGGAAAAACGAGCCCTTCGCCGCCAACTTCTCCCCCTCCCTCTTCGCGAAAATCGACAACCCCGTGGACATTGTGAAGAGCTACACCGAGCCGGATCTGAAAAAGGTCTGCAACGGCGGCCCCCTGACCCTCGAATTCGACGCGGGGATCTTCTCGGAGCCGGAGAACTGCACGAAAGTCGCCGAGCTCGTGCGCTTCTTCATCCGGCGGGGCGGGCACCAGCTCCAGCTGAACGCCGTGAGCCGCGAATCCCTCCTCGACGCCCAGGTCCACCCGGAGAAATACGAGAGGCTGATCGTGCGGATCTGGGGATGGAGCGCGTACTTCGTCGAACTCGATCGGGAATTTCAGGATCACGTGATCCGGCGTCACGAATATCAGGTATAAAGGAAAACAGGACAACCACATGAACAGCATCCGAGAAATCATACTCTGCAAATACGGCGAGGTCATTCTGAAGGGGGCGAACCGCTCGTCCTTCGAAGCCCAGCTGCTCCGGGACGTGAAAAGGCGCGCCGCCATGTTCGGGAACTACGACGTGCGCGCGGTGCAGTCCACCGTCTACGTGGAACCCCTCGACGACGGATCGGCGGAAGCGGTCCCGGACGTGGCCGAACAGATGAAGAAGGTCTTCGGATTTGCGGCGGTGTGCAGGGCCGCCGTCTGCGAAAAGGAGATCGTGGCGATCCTCGAAACGGCGAAGGCCTATCTGCCCGAAAAACTGGCGGGGGTCTCGACCTTCAAGTGCGAATCCCGGCGGAGCGACAAACGGTTCCCCCTCTCCTCCCCCGAGATCTCCGGCGAGGTGGGCGGCGCGATCCTCGAAGCCATTCCCCGCCTGCGCGTCGACGTCAACGCCCCGGACGTGGTGGTGAAGACGGAGATCCGGGAGAAATACGCCTATGTCCACGCGGGTCAGGAACACGGCGCGGGGGGAATGCCCCTCGGATCGGCGGGCAAGGGGATGCTCCTGCTCTCCGGCGGGATCGACTCCCCCGTGGCGGGTTACCGCATGATGCGGCGCGGAATGACCGTGGAATGCGTGCACTTCGAATCCTTCCCCTACACCAGCGAAGCCGCCCGGGAAAAGGTATTCGAGCTGGCCCGGGAGCTGACGGAATACTGCGGGAAGATCCGGGTCCACGTGATCTCCCTCACCCATATCCAGGAGGAGATGCGGGATAAGTGCGAGGAGGACTACTTCACCCTTCTGCTGCGGCGGTTCATGATGAAGCTTGCCTGCCGCTCGGCGGAGGAAAACGGCTGTCCCGCCCTCATCACCGGCGAATCCCTCGGGCAGGTCGCGTCCCAGACCCTCAAAGCGATGGTCGTCACCGAGGACGCCGCGGACCGCCCCGTCTTCCGTCCCCTCGTGGGCATGGACAAGGAGGAGATCGTCGAGACCGCCCGGGAGATCGGGACCTTCGACACCTCCATCCTCCCCTACGACGACTGCTGCACCGTCTTCACGCCCCGCCATCCCCGGACCCAGCCGGAGCTTGCGAAAGTCCTGCGGGAGGAGGCGAAGATCGACGCGGAGGCCCTGATCGAGGAGGCATGGGGCACCCGGTATCTCGTCACGATCAAACAGGAACGGTAAAATGTCCGATTCGTTTTTCGCGGCGGAGGGCTCTCTTTCGGGCTCCTGCCGCCTCTGTCCCCGCAGGTGCGGCGCCGACCGGACCCGAAATCCCGGATTCTGCGGAGCCGGAGCGGAAATGGAGATCGCGCGGATCATGCTCCACCACTGGGAGGAACCGCCGATCTCCGGTCCCGATCCGACGGACGAAGGGCACGGCTCCGGTGCGGTCTTCTTCTCCCACTGTTCCCTCGGATGCGTCTACTGTCAGAACCGCAAAATCAGCCGGTCGGATGCAAAGGGGACGGCATACTCCCCGGAGGAACTGGCCCGGGAGCTCATGCGGCTCGAAGCGGAGGGGGCGTTCAACGTCAATTTCGTCAGCCCCACCCACTACGCGGACCGGATCGCCGAGACTGTGAAGATCGCGCGGCGGAACGGACTGACGATCCCGGTCGTGTGGAACACCGGCGGATACGAACGCCCGGAGGCAATCGACGCGCTGAACGGCATCGCCGACATCTTCCTCACGGATTTCAAATACGCCTCCCCGGAGCTCGCGAAGAAGTACTCGGGCGCGGAAGACTATCCCGGAACGGCCGCCTCCTCCCTCGCCCGGATGGTAAGTCTGGCCGGTCCCCCGGTCTTCTCGGAGGACGGGATGATGAAAAAGGGCGTGATCGTGCGCCACCTCTGCCTGCCCGGATGCCGGGAAGATTCGGTCCGGGTCCTGCGCATGATCGCACAGACTGTTCCCGTGAAAAACGTGCGGCTCTCCCTCATGGCGCAGTACACCCCGGAATTCCTGCCCCCCGCCGATCCCACCTCCCCCGACCCGTGGAAGAAGATCCGCCGCAAGATCACAACCTACGAATACGCGACCGCCGCGGAGGAAGCGTCCCGGCTCGGCTTCGAGGGCTGGATGCAGGAGCGTTCCTCGGCGACGTCCCGGTTCACACCGGATTTTTAGTTTTTTCGACACGCTTGACAGAACAGAACTCCCGTGATATACTATTCGCAAAAGCGGATATCACAGGAGTTTTGTTCATGGAAGAAATTATTTTCGAGCGGATCACGGCCTGCGGCGAATGCTGCGACGGGTGCGGGAAATTCAAGGAGGGGACCTGTCCCGGGTGCATCGAATCCAACGGGGACGTCCCCGAATGGAAGGAATCGGGAGGCTGTCCCATCCACAAGTGCGCCCGGCGTCACGGGGTGCAGTTCTGCGGCCTCTGCGCGGAATTCCCCTGCGAATGGCTGAAGCAGAAGATCGTCTGGAATCCCCGCGCCGTGGAGCATCTTGCAGAGCTCGCGGAGGCATGGAGGAAACGACAGTAAAACCGTGCCCCACCGTTTCCCTTTGAGAGAGACAGCGGGGCGTTTTTTGTATTTTAGAAGCCCGTCACAATTCTTTGATGAAGAGGTGATCGGTCTCTCCGCCGTAGTTCACGATGTCCCTCAGATACCGGTAGCCGTATTTCTCGTACAGTCCGAAGAAGGACGACGGGATATAGGTCCTCGCGAAGCCGAGAGACTTGGCGTAGGCGTTCGCGCGCCCGATGAGCAGTCCGCTGATCCGCCTCCCGCGGTACGCCTCGTCAACGAAGACGCTCGACACCCACGGGAAAATCTCAGGCAGCGGATAATAATCGGTCATTAGGAGGGTGGCCATGCCGACGATCCTGTTGTCCGCGACTGCCGCGAAAACCGCCTCGTCCCCCGTGAGATCCCAGTTTCGGATCAGATCCGCGAGATGGTCCTTCGCCTCCTCCCACGAACAGTTCTCGATGAAGCGGAGCAGTTCTTCCGCCCGCGGCGTGTTCCTCTCGATCTTTTCCACGGAAACGGACGCCGCCCCGACCGTATCGTTCTCCGGCGTCACGGCTCAGATCTCCCCCCGCATGGTCCTGATCGCAAGATACATCGCGTGGGCGGTCGTGAGCCGGCGGATCTTCGCGCGGTCGTTCTTGCCGTTGAAATGACGGGTTTCGGTATAGGTCCCCGCCGCGGTCGAGACGCCGAAGCAGACCGTCCCCACCGGCTTTTCGGGAGTCCCGCCCCCCGGTCCCGCGATCCCCGTCACCGAGACGGCGATATCCGATCCGCACACTCGTCTTGCCCCCTCCGCCATGGCCGCCGCGCAGGGTTCGGACACGGCTCCGACGGTCTTGAGGACTTCCCGGGGCACGCCGAGGACGTTTTCCTTCACCTCGTTGGCGTAGGAAATGATCCCGCCGGCAAAGACGTCCGACGCGCCTGGAATATCCCCGACGGAGGATCCGATCATCCCCGCCGTGCAGCTCTCCGCCGTGGCAAAGGTCCAACCCCTCCGGCGCAGTTCGGAGATCAGGGTCGTCACCATGGCGTTTTTCGCGGAAAAGGGATCGTCCGTCTCGGCGTAGACCGTCGGCCCGACGTCAGTTTCCCGGATCTTCGCGGCCGTTTCGGCGCACATCCTCTCCGCCTCTTCGACGGATCCGGCGCGGGCGGTGACCCGGATGCGGACCTCGTGCTCGCAGGCGTAGGGCGCGACCGTCGGATTGACCGAGGACTCCATCAGCGGGCGCAGGATCGCTTCGGCGGCGGATTCCCCGATCCCGTAGAGGTGGAGGTTCTTACTGCGGATCACGTCCCCGGACAGGCGGGCGAGCCACGGTTTCGCGCACTCCATGAACATCGGCTCGCATTCGGCGGGAGGACCCGGGAGCAGGACCGCGTATTTCTTTTCTCCGTCTATCTCCCCTTCGATCCCGATGCCGGGGGCCGTTCCCCACTTGTTGTAGAACACCGCCGCGCCTTCGGGGATCCAGCACTGGGAGAGGTTGTTTTCGGTCATGGGCCTGCCGATCTTCTCGAAGAACCGGGCGATATCCTCCCTCGTCGCCTCGTCGAAGATCAGCTTCCGCCCGAAGGCTTCGGCAGCGGCGTTTTTCGTGATGTCGTCGCAGGTCGGGCCGAGTCCCCCGGTCATGATCACCACGTCGGAGCGGGACAGGGCGAGCCTCAGCGCTTCTCTCAGCCGTCCGGGATTGTCGCCGACCGTCGTCTGATGATAGGAAGAAAAGCCCATCGCCGCCATTTCCCGCGCGATAAAGGCCCCGTCCGTGTTGACGATATCGCCGAGAAGGAGCTCCGTCCCGACGCAGAGGATTTCACATACCATACTCTTCTCCTTTTGAGAAACAGAACGGGGATCGCTCCCCGTTCCTTTTGTTTGTTTTCGGATTTACCACTCGACGATCGCTCCGCCCTTCTCGACGGATTCGAATGACTTCATGATGATCCTGAGCACCGTGCGCATCTGGTCGTGGGTGACCATCTGCTCCTCGATGCCGTCGATGGCGCGGACGAAATTGCGGTAGTAGTCGTGGACGTCGGAGGCCGGACGCGGGACGTCGTATTCGTCGGTCGTGATGGAGTCGCGCGGGGCCATCGTCTTTGTCAGGCCCGAGCCGTTCACGACGGGGATGACGTCGCTCTCATGCCATGCCTTGCACTTCACGACGTGAGCCGGGACGCGCCAGTCGGTGATGATGGCGGAGCCCTTCTTCGCGCGCATGTAGAACCGGGGCATGGCGATGAAATTGTAGGTGCCGACCTCGATGTAGGCCCGCTGGCCGGAGACAAATTCCAGATTGAGCTGGAACCCGTCGTCGACCTCGTCGTTGGTGATGTGGTCGAAGCGGCACTGGACGGACTTGATGTCGTAACCGAGGATCATGCAGGCCTGGTCGATGAGGTGGATGCCCCAGTCATAGAGCATACCGCCGCCGTACTTCTTGATCCCGCGCCAGTCGGAGGGGATCCCGCGGCTGCCGTGGATGCGGCTCTCGATGTTGATGACCTCGCCGATCTCGCCGGAGTCGTGGATCTGCTTCATGGCCATCGCGTCGACGTCGAACCGGCGGTTCTGGTGGACGGAGAAGACTTTCCCCGCTTTTTTCGCCGCCGCGATCATGCGTTCGAGGGACTCGAGGGAAAGGGTGACGGGCTTCTCGGAAATGACGTTCTTCCCGGCTTCCAGCGCGGCAACGGCGATTTCCTCGTGCACGTCGTTCGGGGTGGCGATCGTGACCATGTCGATCGCAGGGTCGGCAAGCAGAGCTTCGCGGGATTCGTAAACCTTGACCCCGTCGGCGGCGGCTTTCGCCTGCTTCGCGGGATCGATGTCGTAGATGCCGGCAAGCTGCACCACATCGCTCGTGAGGATGTTCTTCACATGGAAGCCAGCACCCATGCCGCCGTAACCGATCACAGCTGCGTTTTTCTTCATAAAAATGTACTCCGTTTCCCCGCCCGCGGACGGCGGTGATATGTCGCTCCGGGACCCCGACGAGGCAGATCCGCGTGGGGGAGAGATCCCGGTACCGTTTTCGCGCGATAAGAGCCGGACGAACCGTGCCCTTCGTCTATTATTATATATCAAAACTGGAATCTGTCAAGTCATTTTGTGATTTTGCCCGATTTTTATCTTGACAAGGTCCCTCCGATTGCGTATAATGAGCACAGAATCCAAGGAAAGGAAGGCTTTTTCCATGAAGAGAAGAATCCTTGCGTCGGTCCTTGCGCTGCTCCTCGCTCTGACTGTCCTTGCCGCGTGCGCGAAGGAGGAGGCCGGACCCGCCGCCGCTCCGAACCCGCCCGCCGATGCGCCGGAACCCGAGCCTGCCGACGAACCGGACGCCCCGCCGGAACCCGAACCGGAGCCCGAACCCGAACCGGCGCCGGAGCCTGAACCGGAACCCGAACCCGAGCCCGAGCCGGAACCGGTGATCGAATACGAATACGAAACGGTGTTCGAGCTCGACTTCTCCACGATGGAGGACACGAACAAGCCCCCGTTCACGAACAATCAGGTCTCGGGCCTCCGCATCGAGGACGGTGTCCTGAAAGGGACCTCCACGGGCGGCGACCCCTTCATCACCTTCCAGCAGAAGCAGTTCCCGGCGTTCTCCTTCGACGAAGTCCAAGAGATCCATTTGAAGCTGAAGAACTACGGCGACGGATATGACGGCCAGCTCTTCTTCACGACGGACAGCGTCAGCTGGAGCGAGCCCGCGTCCTACCGCTTCACGATGTACTACAACGGGGACGACGGCGACGACAACGACTGGAACGAGATCGAACTCTTCACCGACGAGAGCGCGGACTGGGACGGCACCATCACCAATTTCCGCCTTGACCCGATCGTGACGACCGGAGACTTCGAAGTGGCGTATATCCGGTTTTTGAAGGTCACGGAGAAGCAGGGATAAAACGGTCGGATCCGAAAATGACACAGGGAGAGCGTCAGGTTTGCTCTCCCTTTTCGTATTGATCCGTGATCCGGCATTCTCCTCGGGAGCGGCGGCAGTCCTCATGATTGCAGACCCTGCGATAATCCCCCCGTTCTTCCGGAGATACAGTCTCCAAAGAATAATCGGTTCCGTCAAAAAACCTTCCCCGGCATCTTTCAACCGAGGAAGGGGATTTTTGTATTCGGAGATCACTCCACCCCGAAGAGCAGGGCGGCGTAAGTGGGATAGGGCCAGTATTTTTCCGCGGTGACGGATTCGGCTTCGTCACAGGACTTTCTGAGGTCCTCCATCGCCGGGAGGAGGGTGTCGCGGGCGGCGTCGGCGAGCTTTTTCGCGTCGGTCACGCTTTCCATCGCCGCGAGGCAGTCCCCGAGCTTCTTCGTCTTCTCCGCGATCTGCCCGTAAAGGCCCGACAGCGTCCCGGCGTGTTCCTGTTCGGCGGCGGCTTCGATCCCGAGAGCTTTCAGGGACGCGGCGCATTCGGCGGTCTCCTTTTCGCAGGCGGCGACGGCGGGCAGGATCTCCTTTCTTGCCATGTCGACCATCGTCCGCGCCTCGATCCGCACGGTCTTCGCGTAGTTCTCTAGGGCGATCTCATAGCGGGACCGCATTTCCACCTCGGTGTACACCCCGTGGGAGGTGAAGAGGCGGATGTTCTTCTCGTCGAGGAAGTGGGGCAGGGCGTCCGGCGTGGAGACGAGATTCGAGAGCCCGCGGACTTCCGTCGCCTCCCGGATCCAGCTCTCCTCGTAGCCGTTGCCGTTGAAGATGATCCGCCGGTTCTCGCGCACGGTCTTGCGGATCAGGTGGTTGAGCATGTAGGTGAAGTCCTCCGCCGCCTCCAGCCGGTCCGCGAAGATGCGCAGGGATTCCGCGACGGCGGTGTTCAGGGCCACGTTGCAGTCGGCGATGGACTGGGAGGAGCCCACCATGCGGAACTCGAACTTGTTGCCCGTGAAGGCGAAGGGGGAGGTCCGGTTGCGGTCCGTGTTGTCGGCCGGGAAGGAGGGGAGCACGTCTACGCCGAGGCGGAGCGTCGCCTTTTCCTTCGGGTCGTAGGTCTTGTGGGCTTCCAGCGCGTCGAGGATGGCGGTGAGCTCGTCCCCGAGGAAAATCGAAATCACGGCCGGGGGAGCCTCCGCCGCGCCGAGACGGTGATCGTTGCCCGCCGACGCCGCGCTGATGCGGAGAAGATCCTGATACTCGTCCACCGCCTTGATGACGGCGCAGAGGAACAGAAGGAACTGCGCGTTCTCCGCCGGGGTGTCGCCGGGGGTCAGCAGATTCACGCCGTCGCTTGTGCCGATGGACCAGTTGTTGTGCTTGCCAGAGCCGTTGACTCCCTCGAAGGGCTTTTCGTGGAGGAGGCAGACGAGATCGTGCCGTTTCGCGATCTTCTGCATCATCTCCATCGTGAGCTGGTTGTGGTCGGTGGCGATGTTCGCGCGGGTGTAGACCGGGGCGAGCTCGTGCTGGGCGGGGGCGGCCTCGTTGTGCTCCGTCTTCGCAAGGACTCCGAGCTTCCAGAGTTCCTCGTCCAGTTCCTTCATGAAGGCGTCGACCTGGGGCTTGAGGGTGCCGAAATAGTGGTCGTCCAGTTCCTGCCCCTTCGGAGGATTCGCGCCGAAGAGGGTCCGGCCGGTGAAGATCAGGTCCCGTCTCTGGTTGTAGAGTTCCTTCGGGACGAGGAAATACTCCTGTTCCGGGCCGACGAAGGTGCGGACGCAGGCGACGGTGGTGCGGGGATCGAACAGACGGAGGATCCGCATCGCCTGTTCGCTGACGGCCTCCATCGAGCGGAGCAGGGGGGTCTTCTTGTCGAGGGTGTGTCCGCCGTAGGAGCAGAACGCCGTGGGGATGCAGAGAGTCCGGTCCTTGATGAAGGCGTAGGAGGTCGGGTCCCAGGCCGTGTATCCGCGGGCCTCGAAGGTCGCGCGCAGTCCGCCGGAGGGGAAGGAGGAGGCGTCTGGCTCGCCCCGCACAAGCTCCTTGCCCGAGAACTCCATGATGACCTTGCCGTCGCCCGCCGGGGAAATGAAGCTGTCGTGCTTTTCCGCCGTGACGCCGGACAGGGGCTGGAACCAGTGGGTGAAGTGGGTGCATCCCCGCTCGATCGCCCAGTCCTTCATGGCGTTGGCCACGACGTCGGCGATAGCGGGATCCAGTTCGCGTCCCTCGTCGATGGTCTTTTTCAGGGAGCGGTAGGTGTCCCTCGGCAGACGCGCCCGCATGACGGAATCGTCGAAAGCGAGGCAGCCAAAATAATCGGAAACGATGGGCATGGAAAACCTCCGGTTTGCGTCGGATACGCGGTCTTTGGCTTATTATAGCGCAGAAACCGTTCAATTGCAAGAAGCGGCGGCAATTTCGGAAAAATACTGTACAACGCCGCCGGATTGTGCTATAATTCCGGTGATAAACACGAAAGAAACGGGAAAAGGAGGCTCTCCGGCAATGAAGGAGCTCGTCACCTGCCGCTCTCTGTCCATCGGCTACGGGCCAGGGGAGGGGGTCCTCTGTTCGGATATTTCGCTCGTCCTCCGGGAAGGGGAATACCTCTCGGTGGTCGGAGCGGGCGGATCCGGCAAGAGCGCGTTTCTCGCCACCCTGCTCGGCGCCCTGCCTCCGATGGCGGGAGAGGTGATCTACGAAAACGGGCTGAAGCGCGAAGAGATCGGGTGTATGCCCCAGACCAACGAGATCCGGGGATCCGCCACCGTCCGGGACACCGTGCTCGCCGGATGCCTCGGGCAGATGAACCGGTTCTTTGTCGGCCGCCGGGAACGGAACGCGGCGATGGAGCAGATGGAGCGGCTCGGGATCGCGGATCTGGCGAAGCGGAGGATCGGGGAACTCTCGGGGGGGCAGCGTCAGAGGGCGTTCCTCGCGCGGGCTCTCTGCGGGAAAAAGCGGCTTCTGCTGCTGGACGAACCGCTGAAAGGGCTGGACGCCGGCGCCCGGGACGACCTTTTCGCCGAGATCGAACGGATCCGCCGGGAGGATGGGTGCGCTGTGGTCATGGCGGACGCGGAGGCGGTGGACGGGACGGTGCTCCATCTTTCCGACCGGGTGCTCTTCTGCGGGCCGGTGGAGGACTATATCCGCTCCGTCCCAGGTCAGCTCTACTTCGCCGGGCATATCCTGTAAGAAGCGGGACCCCGCGTCCCCATCACCGAAACCGGGGGAACCATGAAGATCCGCACCGATTACCGACACACCATCTACGCAAGCTATATCGGCTATATCACGCAGGCAGTCGTGAACAATCTTCCGACCCTGCTTTTTCTCACGTTCCGGGACACCTTCGGGATCTCCCTCCCGCGCATCACCCTGCTCATCACCTTCAATTTCGTGACCCAGCTTCTCGTGGATATGGCGGGGGCAAAGTTCGTGGACCGGATCGGATACCGCCCCTGCATCCTCGCGGCCCATGTCTTCGCGGCGGCGGGGCTCTGCGGGATGGCGACCCTGCCCTTCCTGACGCCCGATCCCTTCGCGGGACTCCTCATCTCGACAGTCCTTTACGCGGTCGGCGGCGGGCTGACGGAAGTGCTCATCAGTCCCATCGTCGAGGCGTGTCCCACCGACAACAAGGCCTCCGTCATGAGTCTGCTCCACTCCTTCTACTGCTGGGGGACGGTCGGGGTGATCCTGCTCGCCACGGCCTTTCTCACCTTCGTCGGGCGTGACCACTGGCGGCTCCTCTGCGCGCTCTTTGCCCTGATCCCCCTCGGGAACACCGTGTATTTCTCCCTGGTGCCCATCGCCCGGCTGACGGAAGAAGGCGAGGGCATGACCCCCGGCGGACTGTTCCGTTCCCGGCTGTTCTGGCTCTTCGTGCTGCTGATGATCGCGTCCGGGGCCTCGGAGCAGGGGATGGTGCAGTGGGCGTCGGCCTTCGCGGAAAGCGGGCTGGGGGTGCCGAAAGCCGTGGGGGATCTGCTCGGCCCCTGCCTTTTCTCCGTCCTCATGGGGAGCGCCCGGGTGTTCTACGCGAAAATGAGCGAAAAGATCGACCTCGTCTCCTTCCTGATCGTCAGCGGGGTCTTCTGCGCGCTGACTTACGCCGCCGCCTCCCTCTCGCCCGCGCCCATCCTCTCCCTTCTGGCCTGCGCGGTCTGCGGAGCGACGGTGGGGATCCTCTGGCCGGGGGTCTTTTCGGTGGCTTCTGCGTCGTTTCCGAAGGGAGGGACCGCTCTCTTCGCCCTCCTCGCTCTTGCGGGGGATCTCGGCTGCGCGGGCGGTCCGACCACGGTGGGGCTTCTCTCCGGCCTGATCGGGGACGACTTGAAAAAAGGGCTGATCTTCGGTGCCGTGTTTCCGATCCTGCTGGTGGTCTGCGCTTTGCGGCTGCGGACGAGGAAGAATGAGAAATGAGAAATGAGGGATTTTTAACGGCTAGTTGATTTTAGTCCGCTCAATTTTCCGCGTCTTCGGATCCGCAAAAAAACTGAAAAAACTCCGTTCCGCCTTTCCCTTTTCGGGGATCGGGCAGAGCGGAGCTTTTGTTGTTTATCTTATACTATTCTCGCTCTAAAAAGCTAACTATATGGGTTTTGATCGCTCTCCGTAGAGTGCGAACAATCTATGATTGTGAGGTTATTGGTCTAGCCTGTCCTTTTCCCATTTCAGAAGTTCTTGCCAGGCTTCTTTCAAGAAGCCGCGTTTTCCCTTTTAGTTTGAGATTAGTATTATTTCCCGGGGGTCCACTGGTCGCAGGCGCCGGTTTCGAGGACGTCGGCGATGCGCCGGCAGGCCTGACCGTCCCCGTAGGGGTTGCAGGCGTGGGACATGGCGTCGTAGGCGGCGGGATCTTCGATCAGTTCCCTGAAATTCCGGTAGATGACCTCCTCGTCCGTTCCGACAAGGCGCAGGGTCCCGGCTTCGACTCCCTCGGGGCGTTCGGTGGTGTCGCGCATGACGAGGACGGGCTTGCCGTAGGAGGGGCATTCCTCCTGGATCCCCCCGGAATCGGTGAGGCAGAGATGGCACCGGGCCTCGAAATTGTGGCAGTCGAAGACCTCGATGGGCTCGATGATGTGGATCCCCTCGCAGCCGTCCAGTTCCTCGTTCGCCGCCTGCCGCACCGCCGGATTCATGTGGATGGGATAGACCGCCCGCAGTTCGGGATGCTCGTCGAGGACCCGGCGGATGGCCCGGAACATGCGGTGCATGGGTTCGCCGAGGTTCTCCCGCCGGTGGGCCGTGATGAAGATGAGTTTTTTGTCCCCGACCCAGTCGAGTTCCGGGTGGGTGTAGTCCTCCGTGACGGTGCTCCGCATGGCGTCGATCACGGTGTTGCCGGTGATGAAGATCGACTTCGGGTCCTTCCCTTCCCGGATCAGATTGTCCGCCGCGAGCCGGGTGGGGGCGAAATTGTACTTCGCGAGGATGCTCACGGCCTGCCGGTTGAATTCCTCGGGATAGGGGGAATAGAGGTTGTAGGTCCTGAGTCCCGCTTCCACGTGGCCGACGGGGATCTGGAGATAGAAGCAGGCGAGGGCGGTGACGAAGGTGGTGGAGGTGTCCCCGTGGACGAGGACGACGTCCGGCTTTTCCGTCTCCAGCACCCCGCGGATCTTTTCGAGGATGCCCGTCGTGATGTCGAAGAGCGTCTGCTTCTCCTTCATGATGGAGAGATCGTAATCCGGGACCACGCCGAAGGTGGCGAGCACCTGATCCAGCATCTGGCGGTGCTGACCGGTGACGCAGACCAGGGTTTCGAGCCCTTTCCTCGTTTTCAGTTCGTTGACAAGCGGGCACATCTTGATGGCCTCGGGCCGGGTCCCGAACACCAGCATGACCTTTTTCATCGGTTTCGCTCCTTTACGTTTCGCGCGGTTCCTTACCGTCATTCGCTTTCACAGGCCAATTGTACCATATCCCGCGCCGGATTGCAAGCCCTTGTGCCACCCTCCGCGATCTTCGCGGCTGTTTTTCGCGCAAAAAGGGACCGCCGCGATCCCCGAAAAGCCGGAGAAACGCGGCGGCAGAGAGTTCAAAGCCGGATTTTTCAGTCTGCGGGGTTATCTTCTCTTCGAGATCCACGCGGAGCCGAGGACCGTCACAAGAACGATCAGGCCGCCTCCGATGAAGGATCCGCATCCGCCGGAGGAAGATTTCGTCTGTCCGTCGCTTCCGGCGGGCGTTTCGGCCGGAGCCGGCGTATCGGCAGCGGGTTCGGCGGCGGGTTCGGGTTCAGCCGCGGGCTCGGGTTCCGGTTCGGGAGCGGGCTCCGGTTCCGGTTCGGGTTCCGGTTCGGGATCCGGCTCTGGAGCGGGACGTTCCGCAGTGCCGGGCTTGCCGTAGAACTCGACTTCGGCGACGTCGCCGTGGTTGATCCAGTTGATGTAGCGGAACATCTTGTAGCCGTAGTTGTTTTCAAACTCGGTCACGATGTTGTACTCGGTCTCGGAAGGAGCGACGTCGTCGGATTCCCAGAGGGTTTCCCACTCTTCGCCGTCGTTGGAGCCTTCGATGGACGCGCCGGCAAACCGGTCAAGCCAGCCGGAACGGGACAGGATCGCGACTTTTTCGAGGATATAGGGCTCGTCGAATTCCATACCGCAGAAGCCGTCGCCGACGCCCAGCGGGTCGAAGAAGGTGGCAGGC
>CACZNC010000040.1 GCA_902782445.1 uncultured Ruminococcus sp. | reverse complement strand
GTCTTGAAGTGCGGATCAACGAAGCGCTCCCCGACGCCATCGCATCTGCTTTCCAGCGTGTTTCGACAGCTGATTGCATCGGATGGTTCAATGCTGTTGACTTGTTTGGCCAATTTGGTGGATTGCTGTAGAAGCTGCGATTTCTTTTTCGAAGCCGTATGAACATGGAATTTCGCACATATAGCACACAGGCTCTCGCGGAAAATCCAGAGCTGGTCGATTCCTTTCTCGGCATCATGTCGGACAATCTGTCCTGGCTGTTTGGCCCGGACATGAATTCGGAAGAAAACCGGAACGAATGGATACGGAATAATCTGAAATGCGACCATCCTGTTCTGCGCGCGGTTGTGGGCTTTAACGGATCGGAAATACTCGGATTCATTCACTATTCCATCCGGAGCGGAGTCCTTGTCTTCCATGAATTTGAGATCGAAGCGCGCCATCGCCATGATCCCGCTTTGATCAGGGGCATGCTCAGGACCCTGTTTCATGCCGAAAAGGGAAATTTCTCCGCGATGCGGTTTTACATCAACAGCAAGAATTCCCTTTCCCAGGAAAACTTCGGGAGATTTGCGACCTCCTGTGAAGCGCTCCCGCGCGGATCCTCATTTCTTATCGACGAAAGAAAGACCGAAGAGCTCGCCGCCCGGTTTGACCGATAAGCAAATCAAAAACCCGGTAAGGTCCGAAAACGGTTCCCTGCCGGGCTTTTTCTCTGTTTCGAGGAACGGAAACGATCATTCCTCATTCCTAATTCCTCATTCGTTCTACTAACAACCAGCCTCTTTCATCTGACAACTATCCTAGCCTTTGAAGAACGCCCATGCTCCGTGATTCGCGTTCGAGCCGTTCTGGCCTTCGCGCTTTTTGACGGCGGGGTATTTTCCGTCCGCGTCCTTGCCGAGGATCTCGAAGGAGTTCCACAGTCCCTCTCCGCGGCAGTCGGTCTTTTCGACGCGGATCACGGCGCCTTCCGAGACCTCGATGTCCGAGGAGACGATCTTGCCGTTGAGGAGCACGTCCGCCTTTTTGATCGTATTCCCGTCCACCGGGCCGAGGGTGACTTCCACGTGATCCCCCCTGTCCTCGCAGGAGGCGATCGAGATCTTGTCGGATTTGAGATACCAGCCGAGGGATTCGATCATCGTCGCGGGGTCCGTCATCTGGCTGTCCATCCACGCCCGGCGGTCGACGAGCCACTGTCTGAGGGTCTTCACCTCCTGATCGTAGCTCCAGTCGTATCCCCAGAGGGCGTTGTCGTTGACGGCGTTCGCGCGGATCTCCTCCGCCACCTCGTCGTAGTGGGCGAACATGCCGTCGATCTTGTCCCCGATGGAATTCCACCGTTCCACCAGCTGAACGATGAACCACGGGTCGTTGTAGAGGGCCTTGTACCAGTATTCGCGGTCCTGGCTCTGTCCCTGCTCCCAGCAGTCGTACCGGGCGGAGGTCGGATCAAGGTTGACGTGGTTTGCCGAGGTCCAGTCCATATCCCACACGGGGCCCCAGATGATCTTGCCGCCGACGGGCTTGTAGAAATAGCAGGACTTGAAGAGCAGCTCCACGTTCTTGTACAGGCTGTTCACGACCCAGAAGTCGACGAAGGAGGGGACGTCCATGTAGTCGGAGTAGTGCAGCCCCTCCGCGCTCAGCCGGTTCGGGGCGTAGATGGCGGTCTCCGTGTTCTTGACGTAGTTCTGGAGATAATCCATCATTTCCTTGTTGGATTTGAGATACTCCGGCTTCTTCACCATGAGCTTCATTTCGTTCTTGGTGACGAATTTCGAGACCTCGTCGAAATAGGCGTCGTCCTCGATCAGATAGCCGCCCGTGATATCGTAGCCCGAGGTGTCCACGTAGTCGGAGATCGTGTAGTCCTGATACACGCCGGTGGTGATCCAGGAGAGATCCTTCGTGAGGCCGTTTTCGAGGGTGTTCCGGTCCTTCTTCGAGAGATCGTTTTTCTTGGCGATGGTCTTCGCGATCTTCTCCGCCTCTTCCTCCCAGTCGAAGATATCCACCCGGTTCTCGCCGATGCGGATCGCTTCGGTCAGCTCGTAGAGGCCGCAGTAATCCCCGTTGAAGACGAGGTTCACCATTTCGGAGGAACACCCCTCGAGGCCGAGGTCCATCGAAAAGTCGTAGGAGATCTTGTTGCGCAGATTGGTGCGGTCGTAGTGGTTGGCGAGGAGGCACCAGTGCTTGTCCGCTCCCATGCCGAGGATGTCCGTTTTGTCGGCGAGCTTGATCTTGAAGGGGCGTTTCGAGGCATAGGCGGTGGAGTTGCCGCGGAGCTTGATCTCGATATCCCCGTCGTAGCCGCCCGTGAAGGCCTCCCCTTCCGCGTCCGAGGAGAGGACCATCTTCGCCGCGCTGTATCCGCCCTTCGAAATGTCGTAGTACCCGGAATCGGAGGTGACGTAGACCGTCGGGAGGCTGCTGACGAGGTAGGAGGAGTCCTCGTACCCCTCCGCCTGCACGACGACGAGGGCGTTTTTCATGCTGTCCTTGAGGGTATAGGACGCATTCTTCGTGGAGGTGGTGTCGACAGTCTTGCGGGAGCTCACGTCCTTCACGATCCACTTGAAGAGGACGCCCTCGGGGTAGTTCACGGCGCGGAGGGTGTTCCCGTCCCGCTCGATGTAGCCCGTCACGCCGGAGAAGACGTTCACCTCGAAGGTCTTGAGGATGCCGTCGGCCCGGGCGGTGAGGGTGACGGTCTCGAAGCCGAATTCGGGCTTGGTGACCTCGGCCTTGTTCCCGTTGATCCGGATGACGTCCGGCTTATTGCTCTGCCATGTGACGGTCTTGCCCATCACCGCGGTGGAGAGCGGGAAGTCGGATTCGACCTTGTCCGCCCGTTCGCCGTCCGCGAGGGTCAGGGTGACGAAGTCGATCACGGTGAACAGGGGGCTGTTGAAGAGGATCTCGGGCATTGGCCACAGTCCTTCGGCGATGTGCCACCTGTCCCCTTCCATCGGCAGGTTCCCGCCCGAGAGGGACTCGAAGCTCTTCGCCTGGCCGAGCCCGTTTTCGTCCGTCCCGCAGCCCGCCAGATAGTAGACGTTTTTCTTGACTTTGGATCCGGCGTCCCCCGCGGCGATGGCGTTTCCTCCGCCGGCCTTTTCCTCGTGGGTGACGGTCCCCAGCTGGACGATATTGGTGAGGCTCCCGATATCCCCGCCCCGGATGCGCCCGATCAGGCCGGAGGTGTAGTTTTTGTTCCCCCGGTTGGTGCCGGAGACGGAAATGTTCGTGAAGATGTTCGAAATATGGATCGGCTTGTTCGTCACGCCGGTGTTCGTATCGGTCCGGCACTGTCCGATCAGAGCCGCGATGCCGAGGATGTCGCCGCTCTTGTTGACGACGTCCACGGACCCGGACATGATGGCGATGTTGTCGATATCGACATACCCGGAGACCTGCCCGCAGAGCGCCGCGTAACAGGCCGTCCCGTTGGCGTTGCCCCGCACGTTCACGTCCTTCAGGATCAGGTTGCGGATCGCGGCCCGGTCGTTTTCGTCGTCCGATCCCACGGATCCGAAGAGGCCCACGTGCACCCGTTTCCCGGAGGAGACCGCCAGCCTGAGGCCGGAGATCGTGTGTCCCCGCCCGTCAAAGGTCCCCGAAAAGACGTTCGGACCGGAGACGATCCCGCTCTCGCTTTCCGCCCCGCCGATGGGGGTGAAGGTGGTCAGGGTGCTGAGGTCGATATCCGCCACGAGGGAATAATCCCCGTCCAGCGGATATTTCGGGTTCTTCCCGATCTTCGCGAGCTCCGCGGCGTTCTTGATGGCGATGCCCTCGACGGTGTCGGCGTCGGCGTCCGGCTGTCCCGTGATGACCGGCGCGGGTTTGTCCTCGTCGGCTGCGGCAGGCTCCGCGTCCGCGTTTTCCGCCGGAGCGGACGGTGCGGGGGCGGAAGAGGAGGGGGGCGCGACGGAGATCGGCTTTCCCTTCCCCTCCGAGGAGCAGGAGGCGAGAAGGAGCGCGAGGACGGACAGGGCGGCGAGGATGCGCGTACGGCAGGATCGGGCAGACATCATGGGTTCTCCTTTGCGGCGGCTGTGGGATGGGGACGGATATACGGTCCTATTGTAAACTATGGAAGAGAAAAATTCAATGGCCTTTTTCTGAATTCACCGTAAAAACACAAAAAAAGAGCGTCCTCTTGCAAAGCTCCCCGGCCTATGCTATACTGAAAAAAACAGCCGAGGAGGAAAGCCCGTGAAAAAACGCATCCTCTCCCTCCTTCCCGTCCCGATCGCCGGGTGCGCCGGGGGACTTCTCTGCTCCCTCCTCGCCGCTCTGACGGTGCGGGGACTGCCCCGGATCCTTTCGTTCGTCGGCGGGATCCTTGCCCCCGGGGAGGAGATCGCCCGGACCCTCGTCCGCGTGTTCTCACCGATGAAAACCGCGCCGCTGAGGCTCCGGCCCCTGCTTCCGATCCTTTTCTGCCTTCTTGCCGCGGGGATCCTCTGTTTCGCGTTCCGTCCCCGGGGAAAAGCGGTCGGGGGACGCCGGGGGCTCTCGATCCTGTTCCGCGCGCTCTCCGTTCTCTTTGCGGTTTTTTTGCTCCTTTCCGGTTTTTTCGCCGCGCTCTGGCTGACCGAGGTGAACGGGATCCGCTTCGGAGACGTGATCCGCTCCCTGTACGCCGCCCTGCATTCCGGGGCGCTGGATTCGCTTTCCGCTTCCGCCGTCCCGATCTATCCGGAGGTTTTATGATGATGAAGATCCGCCGCATGGCCCCCCTGCTCTTCGCCGCCCTGATGCTCGCCTCCTGTTCCCCCGCGTCCTCCCCCGCCCCCGCGCCTTCCTCCCCCGCACGCTGGAGCGCCGGATTCGGTTCCGCCGAGATCGCCCTGCCCGCCTCTTCCGATTCTCCCCTCTACATCGCGGGATATCACAACGGATGGGAGGTCACCGAAGTGCGGGATCTCTGCCGGGCCTCCTCCCTGTGGATCGACGACGGGCGGGTTGGGACCCTCCTCCTCTCCGTCGACTGCGTGGGGCTCGGAAGCGACACCGTCGGGCGGATCCGGGAAAAGCTGGCTCCGCTCTTTGAGGGTCTTCCCCCCTGTTCGGTCCACGTGATCTCCACCCACGACCACGCCGGTCCCGACACCCTCGGCCTCTGGGGACCCGTCGGAGAGGACGGCAAGCACCCGGAAATCCTCGGCAATCTGATCGACGCCTGCGAAAAAGCCGCCGCGGACGCCCTCGCAGACCGGAAGCCCGGCCGCCTGTACCGCTCCGACGTCAAAACCGAAGACATGCTCCGGGATTCGCGGGATCCCGTGGTGTGGGACGACGTTCTCCACCGCCTCCGCTTCGTTCCGGACGACGGTTCTGCGGGCATCCGGGTCCTGTCCTACGGCGCCCACGCGGAGTCCCTGCGGGGAGCCAACACGCGCCTGAGCCGGGATTATCCGGGGGTCCTCTGCGATACCGTGGCAGAGAAGACCGGGGACCGCGCCCTCTTTCTGCCCGGAGCCGTCGGGGGCCTCGTCATGACGCGGGAGTTCTTCTCCCCCTTCGACGCGGAGGAAAACCTGCTCTACACCGGCGCACGTCTGGCGGAATACGCACTTGCGGAGGAAGAAGAGCGGGAGCTTTCGCCGGTTCTCGAAAACCGCACGGCGGAGTTTGCCGTCCCCCTCGACAACACGGTCTTCCTCTGGTACCGCTTTCTCGGGATCCTCGGGAACGAAGCCGTCCGGTCCTCCGATCCTGAAATCGCCGGGGAGACGGGCTACGGGCTCATGACGACCCTCTCCGTCCTCTCCCTCGGGGAAACCTCCCTGCTCCTGATCCCGGGCGAGATCTTCCCGGAACTGGTCTTCGGCGGCGGACGGGAAACTCCCGCCTGGCCGGAGGTCGAAAATCCCGAACCGCTCTGCTCGATCATGGAGCGGTACGGCCTCGGGGACTTTTTCGCAGTGGGGCTCTCTGACGACGAGCTCGGATACATCGTCCCCCCGAACGATTTTCTTGTGAACGAAACCTCCCCCTACCTCGAACAGGCAGAGCCCGCCGACGGAAGCCGCCACTACGAGGAAACCAACTCCGTCGGAAAGCGGTGCGCCCCGAAAATCGCCGAAGAGCTCGAAAAACTGTTGAAAAAAGGCTGAAAAACCCGGATTTCGCGGTAAAAAATGAAAAAAAGGTCTTGCAATTTATTCCGGGTTGTGGTAGAATAGATAGGCTAAGTTGCAATTCACGGGTGCTCTGCCCGGATCAAACGTATTTTTTGGAGGCTTCCCTATGGAAATCGTCATCGGCATTCTTCTCATCCTCGCAGCGCTCTTTCTGATCGTCGCGGTTCTCATGCAGTCCGGCAAGAGCCACAACCTCTCCGGTACCATCGCGGGCGGCGCGGAGACCTTCTTCGGCAAGTCCAAGGCCACCACCATCGACAAGAAACTCTCGAAGGCCACGACCATCGTCGCCATCGTCTTCGTCGTTCTCGTTCTCGTCTCCTACCTCGCGCAGAACAACGACAGCGCGGAAAGCGTCCCCGTGGTCGATTCCTCCTACGCCGACACCACCGAAATCGCCGGCTGAGCGGATCGAGAGCAGATCAGTACGATTCAGACCGAAAGCGGAGCCACACCCGGTTCCGCTTTTTTCGCGGAATGCAGAAAGGACCTCCATGCCGAGAAAAAACGCAAAGAAAAGAGAAAAAGCCATCCGGAAGGCGATGGGTTCCTTCGGGAAAAAGAAAAACCCCGCGCTGGAAAAAGCGTCGGGACGCAGAGGATCCGTCAGACGCGCCGGAGAGCCCCGGTCCTTTGATCTGCCCGAACGGCGGAGCGGAAAGTCCTCCTCCCCGGGCGGGAAGCGGCTCTACGCCTCGGACGACGGGATTTTCACGGTGAGCGGGACCTTCTCCTACAGCGGGCGGGGATTCGGATTCCTCGTCCCGGATCCGGAGTTCGCCCGGGCGGGGATCGGGGACGTCTTCATCCCGCCGCGTCAGACCGCGGGAGCCATGACCGGGGACCGGGTCACCGCGCGGATCTCGAAAACCGGATTCCGCGAGGACGGATCGGAGGGCTGCGAGGGGGAGATTCTGAACGTCGAACCCGCCTGCTCTTCCCTCGTCGGGACGCTCCTTCTGGCAAGGGGGACCGCGGTCGTCGCGCCGGATTCGAAACGCTGGGGGACGGCGGTGCTCCTCTCCTATTCGGAGGCTGTGAAGTCGGGAGCCCGGGACGGCTGGAAGGTGAAAGTCGTCCCCTCCGGCGGAGAGCCCTTCTTCATCCGGGGACGCTCCATCCGCATGCGCGAAGATTTCCCGTCCTGCGAACTGGAGGGGAAGATTGCGGAGGTCTACGGGGATGGGATCTCGAAGGACGCCAATTACGCGGCGATCCTCGCGTCCTCGGGTATCCGGACGGAGTTCCCGGAATCCGCCCTCGCCGCCGCCGAAGAAGCCGCCGCGGAGCCGGTCGATCCCGCGCTCGCCCCGGACCGCCGGGATCTCTGTGAAAAGATCGTCTTCACCATCGACGGGGCCGGAGCGAAGGACCTCGACGACGCGATCTCCCTCGAAAAGCGCGGGGAAAACTGGGTCCTCGGGGTGCACATCGCGGACGTCTCCCACTATGTCCGCCCGGATTCCCCGATCGAACGGGAAGCCGCGCTCCGGGGCACCTCGGTCTATTTCACGGACAAGGTCGTCCCGATGCTCCCGGCGGTGCTCTCAAACGGCGCGTGCTCCCTGAACGCCGGGGCCGACCGGTATGCCATGACCGCGGAGATCACCCTCTCCCCGGACGGAGAACGCCTCGGGACCGAGATCTTCCGCTCGGTGATCCGCAGCCGGGTCCGCGGGGTCTACGAGGAGGTGAACGATCTCTTCGAAAACGGCCCGTCCTCCCCCTTCGTCGAAAAATACGCGGAGATCGCCCCCATGCTCTCCGATATGCGCGGGCTGTACGGGATCCTTCTCCGGAAAAGCCGGGAGCGGGGGATGCTCGAGCTGGAAGACGGCGAGGCCGCGATCCTGCTCGACGAGGACGGAGAGCCCGCCGAAATCGTCAAAGTCGTGCGGGGCGAGGGCGAGAGGCTGATCGAGCAGTTCATGCTGCAGGCGAACATGGGCGTCGCGGAAACGCTTCTCGGCCTCGGGCTCCCCTGCCTCTACCGGGTCCACGCGAAACCGGAGGACGAAAAACTGCGGACCTTCGCGGCCTTTGCCTCCGGGCTGGGGCTGGACACCCGCGGGATCGCTCCGACGGAGACGGACGGCCGGGAGGATCGGAAATCCCGCCGGGAGGACGCAAACGCCGATCCCCGGGACCTGCTTCTGCGGCTGAGGGGCCTCCTCGCCGACGCGGAGGAACGGGGACAGGGACCGATGATCTCGGCGATGCTTCTGCGCTCCCTGTCGAAAGCGCGGTACGAGGCTGTCCCGGCCCCTCATTTCGGGCTCGGCGCGGGGATCTACTGCCACTTCACCTCCCCCATCCGCCGCTATCCCGACCTCTTCGTCCACTCGGTCATCACCGCCGTCCTCGAGGAATCGGGATTCCCGTGTCTCACCTCGTCGAAAAACATCCCGGAACGGGCGGCGAGAGCGGCGGCAAAATTCGAAAAGGTCGCCGAGGAACGCGGATACGCCTCCACCGAATGCGAGATCCGGGCGATGGAGGCGGAGCGGGAGATCGAAGACCTCTATATCACCCTCTATATGGCGAAGCACATCGGCGAAGCGTTCGAGGCGGTCCTCTCCGGCGTCACCCGTTCCGGCGTCTTCGTCCGGTGCGGGAATCTCGCTGAGGGATTCGTCCCCCTCACCGAATGGCCCTCCGCCTACGCCGACGAGGAGCGCATGACCCTCACCCTCCGCGGCAGAATGCTGACCCTCGGCTCCCCCCTCAAAGTCATCCTGAGAGAAGCCGACCCCTCCTCCAGAAGGATCACCTTCAGCGTCGTGAGGAACGAGGAAGAATAAAAGAGAAAAAGCCGTCCGGCAAAGGACCCGTGAAGTCCCCCGGACGGTTTTTGTACTTTCTTCTGTCAGCCTGAGCGGAGGCCTCTCGTCCCGCCGGCCGCTGAAATCTACCCTCTGATCTGTCCGTTTCCTCTGACGACATACTTATACGACGTCAGTTCTTCCAGTCCCATCGGGCCGCGGGCGTGGAGCTTCTGGGTGGAGATCCCCATCTCGCATCCGAGGCCGAATTCCCCGCCGTCGGTGAAGCGGGTGGAGGCGTTGACATAGACCGCCGCAGCGTCGACCCGGTTCAGAAAATACTCCGCCGCCCCGGGATCGGAGGTGACGATCGCCTCGCTGTGGCCGGTGGAGTGCGCCGCGATGTGGCCGACTGCCTCTTCGACCGAATCCACCACCTTCACGGCGAGGATGTAGTCGAGGAATTCCGTGTCGAAATCGTCTTCCCCTGCGGGCGTCCCGTCGAGATAACCGGCGGCTCCCGGATCGAGGCGGAATTCCACGGGCGTCTTCCCCGCGGCGATCCTTTCGTCCCGGAGGCGCTTTGACAGCTTCGGCAGGAATTCCCCCGCGGCGGCCCGGTGCACGAGGAGGACTTCTTCGGCGTTGCAGACCGAGGGACGGCTGGTCTTCGCGTTCTCCACGATGTCGAGGGCCATCCCGATGTCGGCCGCGGCGTCCACGTAGACGTGACAGATCCCCACCCCCGTCCGGATGCAGGGGACCTTCGCGTTCTCGGCCACCGAGCGGATCAGTCCGGCTCCTCCCCGGGGGATCAGGGCGTCGAGCAGGCGGTCGGCTTCCATCATTTCCCGGGCGCTATCCCGGCTCGTGTCCTCCACCAGGCCGACCAGCGCGGGGGAGAATCCAGCAGAATTCAGTCCCCGTCTCAGGGCGTCGGCGATGGCTTTGTTGGACCGGAACGCCTCCTTCCCTCCCCTCAGCACCGCGGCGTTCCCGGATTTCAGAGCGAGGGCTGCCGCGTCGGAGGTCACGTTCGGGCGGCTTTCGTAGATGATCCCGATCACGCCGAGGGGAACGGAGGTCTTTTCGATGACGAGCCCGTTCGGACGCACGGTTTTCGAGAGGATCTTCCCGACGGGGTCCGGCAGTTCTGCGACTTCACGGATCCCGTCCGCCATCCCGCGGATCCTTTCGGGCGTCAGTCTCAACCGGTCGGTCATGATGGGGCCGAGACGCTCCCGGGAGGCTTCCACGTCTTCCGCGTTCGCCGCGAGGATCTCCTCCTCCGCTTCTTCCAGCGCGTCCGCCATCGCGGTGAGAGCCCTGTTTTTTTCGGGGGAGGAGACCCAGCCGAGCATCGGCGCCGCTTCCTTTGCCTCCCGCATGATTTCGAGGGTGGTTTTCATCGGTCCCCTTCCTTTCTCCCGACAAACCGGGTGCCGACGGCGTTTCCCTCCGTCGCGTCGTACAGGATTTCGGGCTTCGATCCGTCGAGGATCAGCATGTCCACGCCCGCCTCCATGCAGATCTTCGCCGCCGCCAGCTTGGTCGCCATCCCGCCCGTGCCGAGGGAAGATCCGCGTCCGCCCCCCGCCCGGAGGATCTCGGAGGTCAGCTCCTTCACCACGGGGATCCGCTCCGCCCCGGGATCCTTCCGCGGGTCCGCCGTATACAGCCCGTCGATATCGGAGAGGATCACATAGAGCTCCGCCCCGACGCTGACGGCCACCAGCGCCCCGAGGGTGTCGTTGTCCCCGACGGCCACCTCCTCCGTCGCCACGGTGTCGTTTTCGTTCACGATGGGCAGTACCCCCATTTCGAAGAGGCGCAGGACGGTGCGGGTGAAATTGGCGTGCCGCTCCTCGCTTTTCAGGTCTTCCCCGGTGACGAGGATCTGGGCGACGACGTGGTGGTATTCCGAAAACAGCTTGTCGTAGACGTACATCAGTTCGCACTGACCCACGGCGGCCATCGCCTGTTTGGTGGGCATATCGGCGGGGCGGCCCGGCAGGTTCATCTTCCCGACGCCCATCCCGATCGCGCCGGAGGAGATGAGGACGACCTCGTGTCCGGCGTTCTTGATATCGCTGAGGGTTTTGCAGAGGCTCTCCACCCGGCGGATGTTGAGCCGTCCCGTGGCGTGGGTCAGCGTGGAGGTCCCGATTTTGACGGCGATGCGCATGGCGGCGGTCTCCTTCGGCAGATTCGTTCTTTTTGCATGATTATACAGGGATTCCGGCGTCCTGTCAAGTGGCGGGGATGAAAAAACGGCCCCCGCTTCTGAAAAAGAGGGGGCGAAGAAATCAGCTTGAAAAAGATTCAGCAACAAATCAAATGATCGCAACTTTCACGCTGTTCTTTTCTCCTTTATCGAGGAGCCGGTTCAACAAGTTGAACGCGAGAACCAAAAGAGGAACTCTCAGGAAGTCATGGGTGTTCCGAAGTCTGCGGGCTTCGGGTCAGGACGCTGCACCCTGCCAACTTTTTGAAAAAAGTTGGATCAAAAACTTCATGTCGGCGTCAGCGATATATTGTCAGACCTTCAGAAGTCTCTCGGCGCAGGCCAGCTTGATGCAGGAGCAGAGGATCTTGATCGCGAGCTTCAGTTCGTCCGGCTCGGGATAGGTTGGGGCGATGCGGAGATTGCTGTCCTTCGCGTCGCGGCCGTAGGGATAGGTGGAACCCGCGGTCGTCAGGGTCACGCCCACCGAGCGGGCAAGCTGATACACCCGTCTCGCGCATCCCTCCTGCACGTAGAGGCTGATGAAGTACCCGCCCCGGGGTTCCGTCCAGTGGGCGATCCCGGCGCCGTCGAGATACTGATGGAAGATCTCCTCCACCATCTCGAACTTCGGGCGGATGATCGCGGCCTGCTTGCGCATGTGTTCCCGGATGCCGGCGGCGGATCCGAAGAACTTGACGTGCCGCATCTGGTTGATCTTGTCGTAGCCGATGGTCTGGGTGGCGATGATCGGGCGGATCTGTTCGAGGTTGTGCTCGGAGGCGGCCATCACGGCGAGGCCGGAACCCGGGAAGGTGATCTTCGAGGTGGAGGCGAAATAGAAGATATTGTCCTCGGTGCCGTATTCCTTCGCGTAGTCGAAGATGTTGGCGAGCTTCACTTCCTCGTCGTAGAGCTCGTGGACGGAATAGGCGTTGTCCCAGAAGATGCGGAAGTCCGGGGCGGCGGGATGCATGGCGGCGAAGGCCTCCACGACGGCGTCGGAATAGGTGATGCCCTCGGGATTGGAGAACTTCGGCACGCACCAGATCCCCTTGACGGAGGGATCGGAGCAGGCGAGGTCGTACACGGCGTCCATGTCCGGGCCGTCCTGATTCATGCGGACGGGGACCATTTCGATGCCGAGGGTGCGGCACATGGTGAAATGCCGGTCGTATCCGGGGGAGGGGCAGATAAATTTGATGCGTCCCTGACGGCACCAGGGCTCGTGACCGCCCGCCACGCCGAAGAGCATCGCGCGGACCAGGGTGTCGTAGATGACGTTCAGGGAGGAGTTGCCGAGCACCAAAATCCGGGAGGCGGGCAGGCCCAGCAGATCCGCGAAGAGGCGCTTGGTCTCCGGCAGGCCGTCGAGGATCCCGTAGTTCCGGCAGTCCACGCCGCTTTCGCTGAAGCAGTCGCCCCGGTCGGAGACGATGGAGAGCATGCCGGAGGACAGGTCGAGCTGAGCCTGATTCGGCTTGCCGCGGGTGAGGTCCAGAGTGAGGTTCTCGTCGGACCAGCGGTCGAGCTTTTCCTGTTCCGCGGCGCAGACGGCGAGGAGCTCGTCGGGATTCATTTCGCTGAACGGCTTCGATGGGGCGGTCGGTTTCTTTTCGACTGGCATATCGGTTCACCTCCGGGGGTGTGGAAAATCAGTTTTGTGAAATCAGGAGCAGACGCAGAAGGGATTTCCGTCGGGGTCGAGGAGCACGATGTAGTCGGCGTCCGGGGGATACCGCCATTCCTTGCGGCGCGCTCCGAGAGAGATGAGACGCTCGGCCTCCCCCTCCCGGTCCTCGCAGAAGAGGTCCATGTGATGGCGGCGGGCATGGGGGGAGGTCACGATGCTCAAAGAGAGCTGAACGCCCTCCTTCCCGTCCTTCGGTCCGAGGGCGGCGAAATCGGAGTCCTTCCATCTGACCTCGTAATCGAGGGCGGCGGTCCAGAAGCGGATCGACCGGTCCAGATCGGTGACGCCCCAGACGATCGCGCCTATCGTCAGCATACGCGGCTCCTTTCGGGAAGGCGACAGCGGATCGGCCGCGGATCCCCGGATGAATTTTGAGATCCGAAATCTTTCAAAAACAGGCGCATGAACGCGGGTTTTACGAAAAAAATGAAGAATTCCGGCCTCGAAAATTCATTTTTTGATCTCTTAATTTGTTATTATAGCGGATCGGGCTCAAAAAAGCAAGGGGGAACGCCGTGTTTCAAAATTGTTTGCATTTTATTCTCATTTTATCCCATATTGAATGCTAGAATATAGACCTTCGGGGAAATCCCTGCAAATCCCGCATCGAAGCGGACACATGGACGACGGAGGCAGACGTGACACAGCCGGAGCGAAACCCTTATCCCTATTCGGATTCCAACAAACGATACATGACCTGCGACTGGTACCTGAAAGCACGGTTCGGCGGAAAAATCGCCCGCGCCGCGCTGGATCAGGGCTGCACCTGTCCCAACATCGACGGGACCCGCGGGATCGGCGGCTGTCTCTTCTGCAAGAACGGCAGCGCGTCCGCGAAGGGTCTGACCCTCGAGGAGCAGTATGAGAACGGCAAGGCGGCGGCCCGGGCAAAATGGGATCCCATCGGGTTCATCCCGTATTTTCAGGCCCACACCAACACCCACGGGGATCCGGCCGCTCTGAGCTGCGCCTTCAACAAGGCCGCCGGATGGAAGGACGCCGTGATGATCGCGGTCGCCACCCGCCCGGACTGCGTGAGCGAGGAAATGACCGGTTCCCTCGCGCGGCTGGCCCGAAAGATCCCCCTGGTCGTCGAGCTCGGGCTCCAGACCTCCAGCGACGACACGGCCGACCGCGTCAACCGCTGCCACAGCTTTTCCGAATTCGTCGCGGGCTACAAACGGCTGAAAAAGGCCGCCGATTCCGTCAACGCGGAATTCCGCTGCGAGAGCGCGAAGGGAGAGGCGAACGGACTGCCCATGAAGCGGTTCATGCTCGGGATCCACATCATCGACGGCCTGCCCGGAGAGGACGCCGCCGCGATGCTGAAAACCGCCCGGGACACGGCAGCCCTCCGCCCGGACATGGTGAAGATCCACCTTCTCGAAGTCCTGCGCGGCACCGGGATCGAGGACCTCTGGAAGTCCGGAGCCTACGTCCCGATGGACAGAGAAGACTATGTGAAGATCGTCTGCGACCAGCTGGAAGTCCTGCCTCCCGACGCGGTGATGGGCAGGGTGAGCGCAGACGCCCCCGGTGAGGATCTCGCCGCTCCCGTCTGGGCCGCCCGGAAGACCGAAGTCGCGAACGAGATCGACAAGGAGCTCTTCGCACGGGATTCGTGGCAGGGCAAGTTCTCGGGCCTCCTCTGATTGTCGGATCGCGTCGTGTATTTTGTACAGTTCCGACAAAGGGAATCTCAATAATTCGTTGTTTTGGCGATTGCAATGCCCCTTCGGTTATGTTACAATGAAGCACCGAAATACGGAAAGAAAGAAGGAACCGCGCGATGAAGTACGTTTGCCCGATCTGCGGCTATGTCTACGATGAAAAGGAAGGGGATCCCGACAACGGCATCGATCCCGGCACCCGCTGGGAAGATATCCCCGACGATTTCGAATGCCCCCTCTGCGGCGTCGGCAAGGACGAATTCGAGGAAGAGCCCGAAGAAGACGAGGAATGAATCCTCTGAGATTGAAAAATCCCGGACCGTGAAAGTCCGGGTTTTTTGTTTTTCCGGGATCGCGGTCCGGGGGAAGTCCTTACTGCGCCAGCACGGCCGCACCGATGATGCCCGCGTCGTTGCCGAGTTTTGCGATCCTGATGTCGGTCTTCGGCGTGCCCTCGCGGGAGTAGGTCTCCTTCCAGACCTTTTCGAGCAGGGGTTTCGTGAGGTTTTCGCCCTCGTTGCAGACGCCTCCGCCGATGGAGAGGACGTTCGGCTGGAAGATGTTGATGATATTCGCCACACCCACCGCCAGATAGGTGATGTACTCGTCCACCACTTCCGCTCCGACCTCGTCTCCCTGCTTCATGGCGTTGAAGGCCGTCCGCGCGCTGACCTTCGAGAGGTCGCCGCCGATCATGTCCTCCATCACGGTCTTGCGTCCCGCGGCTCTCGCGTCGAGGATGCGGTCCTTCGTGATGTTGACAAGACCCGTCGCCGAGGAATAGGCCTCCCAGCATCCCTTTCTGCCGCAGGTGCAGGGACGCCCGCCCTTCTCGATGACGGTGTGCCCGAGCTCCGCGCCCGCGAAATTGAAGCCGGAATAGACCTTGTTGTCGATGATGATGCCGCCGCCCAGCCCCGTGCCGAGGGTGATCATGACGGAATAGGGCACGCCCTTCGCGACACCCGCGACAGCTTCCGCTTTGGCAGCCGCGTTGGCGTCGTTCTCGATGTGCACCGGCTTGCCGTCCAGGAGCTTCGACAGCTTTTCCGCCATGGGGAAATGGAGGAAGGGGATATTGTTGGAGTACTCCACGACGCCGGTCTCGCTGTTGGCGGTACCGGGAGTCGCGACGCCGGCGTAGGCCACGTCGTCCAGCGTGAGCCCGCATTCCGCGAGGAGCTTCTTCGACAGAGCGGCCATGTCCTCGATGATGGCGTCCCCGCCCCGCTCGGGCAGAGTGGGAGTAGACCCCTTCTTGATGATCTCGAACTGCTCGTTTACAATACCGATGGCGATATTGGTCCCGCCGAGGTCAACGCCGATGTAAACCATAGTGATACCTGCCTTTTTTGTGAATGTGGGCGGAGTCCTCCTCCGCATTTTTTCTTATTATATAGGAAAGGGGGCGGTTTTGTCAACAGAAATCCGTGAAAAATCCACAAAAATCCCCATCCTTTTTGCGGCGCTTCAGAACTCCACGGTGATCTGCCCGACGGCATAGGGGGCGAGAGGAGCCGTCACAGCCGTACCGTCCGCCGCGCAGTCCCCGGTTTCGCGCCCCGTCAGATCCGTTTTCGCGGCGCGTTTCACGCCAAGTCCCGCGTCGAGGGTCATGGTCCCCTCCTCGCCCGAGACCGAATAGAACCGGGCCGTGAGGGTGTTCCCCTCGGCAAAGAGCGCGGAGAGCACGCCCGTCGAAGAAGAGGCTTTCACGAGAGTCCCGTCCGGCGGGAGCGTCCCTTTGTGGGATCCGGTCGAGACAGCGGTCATGGGCCTGTTCATCGCCGCGGCCGCGTATTCCCGTTCCACCGGGCAGGCGGGCAGGATCCCGATATGCAGGGTGATCTCATGGATGCCGCGCTCCGGGTAGGGATCCGGGCTCGTCGCGGAGTTGATCAGGGTGGAAATCAAAGACGCCCGTCCGTTTTCGACCGTACCGCGGAAGCCGTACTTCGAATCCGTGACGATACCGATCCTGCCGCCAGCGATCTCCGCTTCCGCCGCCGCGTAGCTCAGCCCGGGCCTGTCGCCGTCCGCCGCGCTCCGGATCTGGACGCCGCCCGGGACGTTGTAGGCGAAGCGGTCCGTCTGTGCGGAGGTCGGGAATTCGTAGGCCAGCACCGGGACCCGGTCGCCGCCGGTTTCGGACCAGTCCGCACGGATCCCGACTCTCAGAGTCTTCGCCCCTTTGTCGAGGGAATATTCGACGCGGAAGGTGGAAGCGCGCATTTTCGCTTCGACGGCGAATCCGCGGCGCAGGGGTCCCCCGGAAGTCCCCCGGACCGAGGTAACGCCGGAGAGCGGGAATTTCTCGAGATAAGTCCCGATGTTCCACGCGTTGGAGTTGTGGCGGTCGGTGTCGACGATCCCGAGCCCCGCGCGCCTGCCCTCCGCCAGCAGTTCGACCCCGGTCTCCAGATCGGTGAAGGAAATCAGCTCGCCGGTGGAGCGGTCGAATTCCGCGCGGACAAGGCCGTTGTCGAGCACGGTGTTCCGCTCGTCGGCAGAGGTGCGGAACGGAGGCTGGAAGTAGACCGGATAATCCCCCGCCGCGTCTTCGGTCAGCACCACGGTGGCGTAGGAGAGCGCGGGGACTTTCAGCTGCACGAGGAAGCGGAAATACTTGTGGTCCCAGTACTGCTGGAGGGAGCCGTCGAGCTTCTGGGTCTCGAGGGGATTCCCGGCGGCGTCGGTGACTTTGATGTGCCGCATGTCCCCCGTCCAGTCCCAGACGGTGATCTCCACGGGCTCGTCCCGGTCGGCGTTGGTCGTGTTGAAGACGTTCCAGATCCGGGTGAGGCCGCCGCCCCGCTCTTCCACTGCCCTGCCGCTGAAATACTGGATGTTGTAGCCCGCGCCCGCTCCTTCGCTCTGGGAGGCGGGATCCGGGAGGACCTTGATCCCCGAGGTGTCGATGGCCGCGGAGAGCTTGCCGAGGAAGAGGGAGGTCTCGGAATTGGCGACGGCCAGCGCGTCCTGATAGAGCCCCATCGCGTGCTCTCTGGAATCCTGGACGCAGGATCCCGTCAGAATGTCGTGGAAATGGGTGAACAGGACCTTCTGCCACGCCTTTTCGAGGGCGTCGGGACGGGGTTCGGCTCCCGCACCGATCTTCGCCATCGCGCCGGCGGTTTCGGCTTCGGAAAGGGCGTTTTCGCACCGGCGGTTCCCGAGCTTGATCCGGCTCTGGGTGGTATAGCAGCCCTTGAAGATGAAGTTCAGCTCACGGTCGACGAGGGGCAGTTTGTCCCGGACGCTCTCGGCCTCGTGGAAGAACTCCCGGAAGGTGCCGAATTTCACGGTCGGGAAGACGGGCCAGCCCATCATTTCGATCCCCCGTTCGATATCGCGCCGGGTCGGTCCGCCGCCGTGGTCCCCGACGCCGTAGACGACGAGGCCGGTTTTCAGTCCTCCCGAACGGGCGGAGACGTCGATCAGGCCCATGGCCGGTTTCGGGGTGATGCCGGAATTGTACCAATACTGTTCGCGGTAGACGATCATCTCTTTGCCGGAGGGAGCCCGCCAGCGGTAGAGCGCGTCGTTCCCGTTCAGGCCCCGGCAGTGGTAGTAGTACTTCACGCCGCCGAATCCGTCGATCTCGGGGAGGTTCGCGGAATGGCCGAAGGTGTCGGGGGAGAAGTCGATCTCGAGGGAATCCGGGTCGATGTCCCATTTCTCCGCCAGGTATTTCCGGGAATAAGCGATATGGCGCAGAAGGGACTCGGTGTTCGGCATGTTCTTGTCGGTCTCCACCCACGCGGAGGACGTGATCTCCCAGCGGCCCTCTCCGATCCTCTGCCGGATCCGGTCGTGCAGATGGGGGGCGTACTCGTCGACGATCTGGTAGACCGAGGTCTGGGACTGGCTGAAACAGAACTCGGGGTACTCGTCCATGAGGTTCAGCATGGTGGTGAAGGTGGCGACGGTGGAGGCGACGGTCTCCGGCCAGGACCACATCCAGTTCATGTCGATATGCGCGTGACCCGCGAGGATCAGCTTATAGGATTTCGCGTCTGCGGCAAGGGGCATGAGCATCCCTTCCGCCTCCGCCGCCGCGGATTTCGTGACCGCGCCTTCCTCCTCCATCACTTTTTCGAGGAGGGAAAGGGCGCCGTCGATCTCCCCGTCGTACTTTCCCCCGAGGGACTTCGAGAGGCGGATCGAAAACTCGATCTCCGAGAGGATGCGGACAAGATACCGGGCGGGGGGCGTGACGTGCCACTGTTCCTCCCGGGGCATCCCGAAGGTCTCCTCGTAGCCGAACTGCTCGCGGTTGCCGCCGACCTGCTTTTTCAGCGCGGCGTACCGTTCAAATAACGCTGCCATCGGATTCATCCTTTCTGCGGGGATCTCCCGCCGTCCTTTGCGGACCCGTTATCGGACATTGATCCAGACCAGCATGTCCGTCTCGCCGCGGTTTGCGAAGGCGGCATACGGAATCATGCGGATCTTCACGAATTCGTAGGTCTCATCCAGAGGAGCGTACAGACTGTCGCCGGTGTTCTTGATGCGGAATCCCGGCAGGGTGATGACCGGCGCCGCGAAGAAGTCGGAGTATTCGACCGCCGCGCTGCGCACCGTTGTCCGATCGAAGAAGAGGGAATGCACGTCGCCGCCGTTGTCCACGCCCTCGGCGCAGTAGATCACGGGACCGCGTCTGAGGGCGGCTTTTCCGAGGTCGTTCGTGACGTTGACGTTGGCCGCCACGAGCATGGGCTTCATCTCGAAGGTGATGGTGAAGCTCCCGGCCTCGAAGCGGGCGTAGCCGTTTGCCGTGACGTGGGAGGCGTCGGCCCGGAAGCTCCCGTAGCACCATCCGGGGACGCGGATCTGCACGGGGACGTTCGACGTGACCGAGACGGAGCCGGACATGGGGTAGTCCGTCCGCACGGTGACTTTGGCGTCTCCGTATGCGAATTCGCTGTCGCCGAACTGGTTGATATAGACCTCGCCCTTCTCCTCGTCGTAACCGTAGAAGTAGTCCCCGAGGGCGGGCAGGAGCCGGTTGAGGTTGGGCGGGCAGCAGGAGCATCCGAAGATCCGCACCCGCTCGGTGATGGGGAAGTGCTCCCGGTCGTTGGTGGCGGTGATGCGGTTCCGCTCCCGGAGACAGATCTCGAGGGGATTCTCGTAGAAGAACTTCTCGCCGTCGAGGGAGAGCCCGGAAAGCGCGCCGTTGTACATCTCGAGCTCCACGACGTCCGCGTAGGCCGAGGATTTCACGGGATCCGCCCGGAACATGCGGTTGGCGAAGAACATGAGTCCGACGGAGGCGCAGGTCTCGGTGTAGGCCTTGGAGTTCGGAAGATCGTAGGGGACGGTGAAGGCTTCACCGATGCTCGTGGACCCGATGCCGCCCGTGACGTACATCTTGCGGTTGACGGTGTCGCGGAAGAGGTCCCGGCAGGCGTCAAGGAGTTCCGCGTCTCCGGTTTCGTTCGCGAGATCCGCCATGCCGGAGTAGAGGTACATCGCCCGGACGGAATGGCCGAACGCCTCGTGCTGGGCGCGGATCGGGGCGTGGGACTGGGCGTACCGGGCGGCGTTGAAGATCTGCGCCTCGCCGTTGTCCGGCTGGCCGCGGGTTTCGAGGAAATAGCGCATGAGGTCGAAATACTTCTGCCTGCCCGTGGTCTTGTACATCTTGTAGAGGGCAAGCTCGATCTCCTCGTGGCCGGGGGTCTTGAAGGCGGCGGAGTGCTCCTCCATGAAGACCTTCGCGATGTAGTCGGCGTATTTCTCCATGCACCGGAGGAAACGGTCCCGGCCCGTGGCGTTGTAGTAGGCGCAGGCGGCCTCCATCAGATGACCGGCGCAGTAGAGCTCGTGGCAGTTGCGGTCGGTCCAGCGTTTGTCCGGCTCCACGACGGTGTAGTAGATATTGAAATACCCGTCCTCGTGCTGGCCCGCTTCGATCCAGTCGATAAGCTGTTCGACCTTCTCCTCGAGCAGGGGGTTTTTGTCGGTCTCGAGGATATAGGCCGCGCCCTCCATCCACTTGGCGACGTCGGAGTCCCAGAAGATATGGGGCCGGTTGGGCATTCCCTCTTTCCAGTCGCACCGGAAGGCGTCGATCCGTCCGGATTCGTGGAAGCGGTCGTAGACGGCGTTCATCGTGACCTTGCGGTTGAGGTCCATTTTCTTTTTCCAGTATCCGCCGGAAATGGTGACGTTTCTGTGGTCAATCAGCATGATCGTGTTCCCTTCCAGACAATTCTCTGTTTTGATCGTGTTTCCGTTCTTTTCCGTTCGCGGGGATATGCGGTGAGGTCCCCCTCATTCCCTGACAAAATGCAGGGTAAAGCTGGAGCCGTCGCCGCGGGGGCATTCCGAGAGGTTCAGACCGGCGTTCATGAGGAAGGCGCCGGAGTAGGTCTTTCCCGTTCCCTCGAGGGTATAGTTCTTCGCGGGATCGAGGCCCCGGAACCGGACGAGGAGGAAGGGGCAGTGGTAATACCGCATGTTGACCTGGGTGTACAGGGCCTCCGCCTTGTCGGGGGAGACGAACATCCACGCGCACCGGTAGGCGTTGTCCCAGGGATCCGTGATCCGGTAGAGATCGCCGTAATGGATCAGCTCGTAGTACCTGTGGTAGTCCGCGGTCTGCTTTTTGACGATCTCGAGGTCCTTTTCGCCGAGGCGGTTGGGGTCGAGCTCGTAGCCGAAGGTGCCCCACATGGCGACGTTGCCCTTGGTCTCGAATCCGGCCCGGCGGCTCATGGACACGTGGGCGCCCATGGACGAGGCTGGATAGCAGAGGGAGGTGCCGAACTGGATCGCCAGCCGTTCCACCGGGTCGGTGTTGTCGGAGCACCAGATCTGCGGGCTGAAATAGAGCATCCCGGGGTCGAAGCGTCCGCCGCCGCCCGAGCAGTTTTCAAGCAGAAGATCCGGGTAGGTATCGACGAGGCGTCCCATGAGTTCGTAGGTGCCGAGGACGAAGCGGTGGAAGATCTCCTCCCCCCGGGGCGCGGAAAGCAGGGCGGATCCGGCTTCGGTGAGGTTGCGGTTGAAGTCCCACTTGACGTAGTCGATCTTATATTTCGAGAGCACGGCGTTGATCTGCTCCCAGAGATTGTCCCGCACGTCTTTGCGCGACATGTCGATGACGTACTGATGGCGGGCAATGGAATTCGGGCGGTTCGGGACGTGGAGGCACCAGTCGGGATGGGCGCGGAAGAGGTCGGAGTCCGGGGAGATCATTTCGGGCTCGTACCAGATGCCGAATTTGAGGCCGAGGGCGTTCACCCGTTCGATGAGGGAACCGAGACCGCCTTCCAGCTTGTCCTCGTTGACCCACCAGTCGCCGAGGGAGCTTCTGTCGTCGTTGCGGCGGCCGAACCACCCGTCGTCCATGACGAGCATGTCGATGCCGATCTCCTTTGCCCGCTCCGCGAAGGAGACGAGCTTGTCGGCGTCGAAATCGAAGAAGGCGGCCTCCCAGGAATTGATGAGCAGGGGGCGTTTCTCCGTCCGGTATTTCCCGCGGATCAGGCGGTTCAGCCACAGGCGGTGGAAGGCGCGGGACATGCCGCCGAGTCCTTCCGCGGAGTAGACCAGCACAGCCTCGGGGGTCTCGAAGACCTCGCCGGGCTCGAGGTGCCAGAGGAAGCCGTCGGGGTTGATGCCCATGTTGACGCGGGTGGTCTCGTAGTAGTCCACGTCCGCGGTGATGTCGAAGCTGCCGGAATAGATGAGGCTGAACCCGTAGACCTCGCCGGATTCCTCGTCCGCGCCGTGTTTCGCGAGGGCGGCGAAGGGGTTGTGGTAATGGGAGGAGGAGCCCCGGGTCGAGCTGATCGACTGGTGTCCGTGGGCCAGAGGAGCGCGCACGTAATTCCGCTCGGCCCCCCAGCGTCCGTAGAGATGGATGAAATCGAAGTCCATCGCGTTGAGCTGGACGGAGGCGGAGGCGAGCTTTTCGATCTCGAGGGGGCGGTCCGAGGCGTTTTTCAGAACGGCGAAGCGGGAAATGACCGGCTCGTCTTTGAAAACGGTGTAGAACAGGGTGAGGGCGGCGCCGGTGGTCCTGTCGGTCATGTCGATCTCGAGGGTCTCGCAGTCCGCGGGGGTGTCGGCCCGAAGTCCGGGCATTCCGGCGGGGGCACGCTTGCCCTCGTGGATCCGGTGGCCGGCGTAGCGGAAGTCCGTCGCGTCGTTCCCGTCGGCGTTTCTCAGGGCCGCGGGTGTCTTGCGGAAGTCCCCGGTGCCGAAGCCGGAGTATTCGACGGGGGCGACGTCCGGCGAAAATCTGCCCTCTCCGACGATCTCGTTGCGCGGGGAGAAGGAAGAGGCGTAATCCCGCAGATCGTAGCCCTCGAAGTCGGCGTCCGGGATCTTCGCCCCCCAGTACAGGCCGAGCAGATAGCCCTCGTCGGCGACGCGGAGGACGTATGTGGAATCCCCGGCGTCCAGCTTGAAGATCTTCGTTTTTTCAAGATAGGAAACTGGCATGGTGCGCTCCTTTCACGTGCGGAAAACTGGTTTCTGTCACGTCCATTATGCCATAAATCGGGCCAAAAAGCAAGCGCGGAACGAGGAATAATAACGAAAAAATCTCTTGACTTTGTCCGGGGGTTGCGGTATAATAAAGAGTAGTACGTTTTTCCCTCAACGTGAAATTCGCACGGCGGATCGGATCCGCGAAAACGATATGCCATCAACTGCGCGGGACGCAGAAAAAGACGCCAAGGAGGGGGCAGGGACGGAATTCATCCCGGTCTGCCCGAAAAATCGCAGAAATCATGCAGAACCCTGATACCAACCAAAGGAGGAGCGGAATGCCGCCAGTAGTCATCACCATCCTCGGAGTGATCGCCGGCCTGGCCGTGGGATTCATCGGAGGGATCATTTACCGGAAAAAAGTCGCGGAGGCCGAAATCGGATCCGCTGAAGAACAGGCGCGGAAGATTCTCGAGGACGGCATCAAGACCGCCGACACGAAGAAGAAGGAAGCCCTGCTCGAAGCCAAGGAAGAAATCTTACAGACCAAGAACGAATTTGAACTGGAACTGAAGGAACGCCGCAGCGAGCTCACCCGTCAGGAGCGCAGGGTGCAGACCAAGGAGGAATCCCTCGACCGCAAGACCGAAGCGCTCGAAAAGAAGGACGACACCCTCACGAAGAAGCTGAAGGAGGCTACCGAGAAGAACGAGGCCATCGAAAAGATCCGGGCGGAGCAGTACGAAACGCTCCAGAAGATCGCCGGCATGACCGCGGAGGAGGCCACGGCGAAGCTGATCGCCCAGCTGGAAGGCGAGATCCGCCACGAGCAGGCCCAGAAGATCGTCGAGCTCGAAGCGGAATTCAAGGATCAGGCCGACGAAAAGGCCCGCGAGATCATCGCCCAGGCTGTCCAGCGCTGCGCCGCGGACCACGTCTCCGAGATCACCGTCACCAGCGTGAGCCTCCCGAGCGAGGAAATGAAGGGACGCATCATCGGGCGCGAAGGCCGCAACATCCGCACCATCGAAACCCTCACGGGCGTCGACCTCATCATCGACGACACCCCGGAGGCCATCACGGTCTCCTCCTTCGATCCCGTCCGCCGGGAGATCGCCCGTCTGGCTCTCGAAAAGCTCATTTCCGACGGCCGCATCCATCCGACCCGGATCGAGGAAATGGTGGAAAAGGCAAAGCGCGAAGTGGACGCCTCCATCAAGCAGGCAGGCGAGCGCGCGACCTTCGACACCGGCATTCACGGGATCAACCCCGAGCTCGTCAAGCTGCTCGGCCGCCTGAAATACCGCACCAGCTACGGCCAGAACGTCCTCGGCCACTCCGTTGAAGTCGCGCTCATCGCCGGCGTCATCGCGGACGAGCTGGGCGTCGACAGCACCCTCGCCAAGAGAGCAGGACTGCTCCACGACATCGGCAAGGCCCTGACTCAGGAAGTCGAAGGATCCCACGTCCAGCTGGGCGTCGAAGCGGCCCGCAAGTACCGCGAATCGAAGGAAGTCATTCACGCCATCGAAGCCCACCACGGAGACGTGGAAGCCCAGACCGTCACCGCCCTCATCATCCAGGCCGCCGACGCCATTTCCGCCGCGAGACCGGGCGCGAGACGCGAGAACCTCGAAAACTACATCAAGCGTCTCACCAAGCTCGAAGAGATCGCGAACGAGTTCGAGGGCGTCGAAAAGTCCTACGCGATCCAGGCCGGCCGCGAGATCCGCATCATGGTGAAGCCCGAGGCGGTGAACGACGACCAGATGGTGATCATCGCCCGCGATATCGTGAAGAAGATCGAGAACGAGCTCGAATACCCCGGCCAGATCAAAGTCCACATGATCCGGGAGAGCAGAGCCATCGACTACGCGAAATAATCCGACGCACAAAAAATCAGCCGTCCGGCGAAGGAGTTCTGCCCTGCCGAACGGCTTTTCTTATCCGTTGGTTCGATTCGCGATCCGCCCCGCCCGGATCAGGGTTCAATCAGGGTTCACCTTGTCCGCCTCATACTTAATTCCACTCAAAACCATTGCAATGGTTTTGAGTGATCCTGAAAGTCAGAATGACTTTCAGGGCATTCTAAATCTATGATTTAGAATGGAATTTGTATCACTGGTGCTCCGCAAGCCAGATCGACACTCTCGACTGGATCTTCTTCGCGCAGTCTTCCGGGGTGCTGACGCCGCCGGAGAGCGCGGAGATCTCCTCGTTCACGATGGCGGATATCTCCTCGTTCGCCGTCCCGCCCGCGAGCCTTGCCGGACGGTCGAGGAATTCCCGGATCCGGGCGCAGTCCTCCTCGGTGAAGTAGGTGAGGATATGGGGGCGGTCGTCCTCGGGTGCGGCCATCCCGGAATCCTCCCCTTCCTCGCTCTTCGTGCCCCAGGAGGCCGAGCCGTCGTAGTAGAAGCGGAATTCGTAGTCGTAGTATTCCTCGGCCCGCTTATCAAAGAGGGATTTCAGCGCCGGGAGCCCGTCCCTGCCGCCGTACCGTCCGTCCGCAGATCCGTCCGCGAAGGATTTCACGACTTCCCACGCGGCGTCGGGATTTTCGCACCACTTCGTGACGGAGCAGAGCAGATCCGAGCCCACAAGCAGGCCGGTCCCCTCCCCTCCCGCCGTGGGATAGCCCATGATGACGTAATCCTTCGTGCCGAACGCGGCTTCGAGGCCCATAAAATCGTTTAATCCCCAGAAGTATTCGCTTTTCAGGGCGATCTTCCCCTCGTGGTAGAAGCGGTAGCGGTCGTTCCAGTCCGTGTTCTCGATCTCGTTGTTCGCCGCGTATTCCTCGTAGGTCTTCGGCAGGCTCATGAGATAGGACAGCCACGAGACGAACTCCTCCCCGTCGAAGGAGCACTTCCCGTTTTCCTCGTCGATGAATCCGTCCCCGTAGCCGCCCCCGCCGAGAAGCTGAGCCGCGTACTCCTGACAGAGCCCCTCGGCGAGCAGGACACCTTTCGGAAGGGATTCTGCGAAGGAGACGAAATCCCCGACGCTCCATTTTCCGTCGTTCCCGGCGTATTTGCCGAGGATCTCCTTCGTGGAGAGCAGAGCCTGCATACTGAGGTTCCCGCCAAGGGTCCAGACCGCGTCCCCGTCGGAGAAGGCGGAGAGAGCCGCGCCGAAGAGGTTTTCGCGGTTGACGGTCCCGTCCTTGTCCATATAGGGGGAGAGGTCGGCGTAGAGCTTCTTCGTCTTCAGGACCTCCAGCGCGCCGTCCCCCGCGGAGCCCGCCACGATGTCCGGGTGATAGAGGCCCGCCGCCATATCCGTCGCCAGCTTCTTCGAGCCCGCTGTCCAGTCGTCGTCCGTCCGGTAGGATCCGTAATCCTTCACAACGATGCGGATATCCGGGTGGGCCTTGTTGAACGCCACCACCTTCGCGGGCAGTCCGTAGCCGATCCCCGCGTCCCCGTAGGCCAGCTCGATGACGGTGAGCTTCGAGAGATCCACGTCTTCCGCGTGCCGGTACACCGCGATGGACTGGCGGTAATCCTCGCTCCCGTAATCGCGTTCAAGCATCACGAAGGTGTCCCGGTCCACCACGCTCACAAGCTCCGCGTCGTCGGGGGAGACGTTGGAGTTGACGAAATCGAGGAGAGTCTCGCTCTCGTAGCCCCCGTCCGTCCGGGTCAGCCCGCAGATCCCCGCGTCGGTCTTAAGATAGAGATCGAATCCCGGGCCGTAGAAGAAATTCCCGTTGTCCGGCAGGGACACGGATTTGCCGACGGAGGAAGCCGAAAGATCCAGAGGGGCCATCCCCCGGCTTTCCCCGAACCAGCCGGAGATCCAGACCGTCCCGTCGGGCGCCGAGGCCATCGTGTCGATCCAGTTCCCCGTGGAAATGGCGGTCAGCTCGGTCAGATCCGGTTTCAAAACGGCGATCTGCTGTTCGGAGGCGAGATAGAGGTTCCCCGCCCCGTCGAGACAGAAGTGGCTGACATAGAACCACCCGTCCTCCGATCCGTTCGGGAAGAAGCGGGCGAGGTCGTCGATCCTTTCGCTCTCCCCGTCCTTCTGCCGCACGAGGAAAAGATTCGACTCGCCCTTCTCCATGTCGTAGCTCTCGGCGAGGAAATAGGCCGTGTCCCCGTCGAAGACGCACCGCTGGACGTAGGTGTTTTCATCCTCTCCGAAGGTGATGGGGGTCTGCTCCTTCACGCCGTCCTTTCCGAGGGTGAGGAGGCAGGTTTCGAGACGGAAATCCTCTTCCTCCTCGCCGGGGAAATACCCGTTCGCGACGCAGGTGACGGTGTCCGATGCGGGATCGTAGGCGACGGCGGACCGGGAATCCGTCTCGTAGCCCTCGGGCAGGGGATAGAGATCCGCCCGATAGACCCCGGTCAAAATCTCGGTGCGCGGAACGGCCTCCCCCTCTTCCTTTTTGTTTCCTTTCCCGCATCCTGCAAGCGCGGACACCGCCGTGACGAGGGCCAGCAGAGCCGCGCCCAGGCGTTTCAGATCCATGGTTTTTTCATCCTCCCGTGGGGTTCCGTTTTTTCTCATTATACGCGGAATCTGGTGAAGGAGCAAGGAAGAAGAGATTAAGATTTTATGAAAACGGCCCCGGACGCCTTTCGGAACATCCGGGACTTTTCGTTTTCATACTATTCTCGCTCTAAAAAGCTAACTATATGGGTTTTGATCGCTCTCCGTAGAGTGCGAACAATCTATGATTGTGAGCTCACGAACGATAACT